>JBOGGP010000208.1:0-4681 GCA_050744105.1 Acidimicrobiales bacterium | reverse complement strand
GGCGACGAGGGCGCCCACGGTGGCAACGGTGTTTTCCAGCAGCTCCAGGCCGACGTCGCCGGGCGACAGCCTGGCGGCGGCGATGCCCGAGCCGACCACGGCGGCCACCAGCAGGCCGGTGCCGAGGAACTCGGCCAGGATCCGCGGCCCCAAGGGCCCGTCGCGCATTGCTGGTCAGCCGCCGGCGACGTCGAGGGGCTGATCGCAGCCGTGTGTGGTGGCCTCAGCCGGGGTGGCCGAGCCGCACTGGCCGGGGCCGCAGGTGCCGGGCTCGGCGCTGCGCAGCTGCCCCGGACCCCCCTCGGCGTCGGCGAGGACGGTGTAGACCTCCCACGGGGCACCGTCGGGGTCGTCCACCCATACCTTGTCCTGGACCGCGAAGCAACACGTGACCTCTTCGACCGTGGTGGCCAGGCCCTGGACGGCCAGGCGGACCTGGGCGGCCGCCACCTGGTGGCGGGAGGGGACCTCGACACCGAGGTGGTTCATGGTCCCTGCGGTGCCCTGGCCCTCGATCAGGACCAGCTTGAGTGGCGGATCGGCGACGGCGAAGTTGGCGTAGCCGGGGCGGCGCTTGGCCGGCTCGGTGGCGAACAGCCTGGAGTAGAACCCCACTGCCGCGTCGATGTCGGCGACGTTCAGAGCGAGCTGGACACGAGACACGGGGAACCTCCGCTAACATTGGTGGCTGTCAATACGTCGATTATGGTCGATGCATCTACGTATGTCAATGGGAGGGGTCGGTCCCGGGATGGTACGATCGCCGGCGATGAAGGTGGCGGCCGCCGACCAGTGCTGCCCCTCGGTGCTGGCGGCGCCGCTGGACGAGACCCAGGCGGTGCTGCTGGCCCGGGGGTTCTCGGCGCTCGCCGATCCGGCCCGCCTGCGGGTGCTTTCGATCCTGGCCGCGTCCCCACGCGGCGAGGTGTGTGTATGTGAGCTGGTCGCACCGCTGGGCAAGAGCCAGCCGACGGTCAGCCACCACCTCAAGATCCTCACCGACGCCGGGTTGGTGGTCGGTGACCGCCGGGGGAAATGGGTGTGGTACTCGATCATCCCCGAGCGCGTCACCGCTCTGCGCTCAGCCCTCGACGATTAGCTCGGCGAGACCCTCGCCAGCCAGCCGCCGGCTCGCCCCCCGGTTGGCAGCATCGCTGCAGGTACTTCGTCAGTCCCGTGGGGGCCCGGCGCGGGCGAACCGGGGAGGTCATGTGGCCCGTCGGTTTGGTCGTCGCCCCGGTGGGAAGGTCGACGGTGCCCGCCCGCTCGCACGAGGGAGACCCATGGACATCACCGAACTGATCCTTGCCGACCACGACCGGCAGCGGCGAGGCTTCGCCCTGCTCGACGAGGCCCGCGGGGCAGGCGTCGAGGTGGGGATCGTCGAGGCGATCTGGGCCGGTCTTGCCATCCTGCTCGAAGCCCACGCCGACGCCGAGGAGAAGCTCTTCTATCCCCGGCTGCTCGGTGTCGGCACCGAGGCGACCGACGAGACGGAGGACGCCATCTCCGACCACAACGACATCCGGGACGGGGTGCGGGCGGCGGCGGCTCAGGAGGCCGGAAGCCGGGGGTGGTGGTCGTCGGTGGCCGACACCCGTACCGCCAACAGCGACCACATGGGCGAGGAGGAGCGCGGCGCCCTGGCCGACTTCCGCCGGCACGCCCCACTCGGGCTGCGCCAGCAGGTCGGGTTGGAGTTCGCCGCCTACGAGGCGTCCCGGTCCGACGGCATCGACCGGTCCGACGGCATCGACCGGTCCGACGGCATCGACCGGTCCGACGGCATCGACCGGTCCAACAAGGACCCTGACGCATACGTCGAACAGCACCGCCGATCCGGCTGAGCCGCCCGTCCGAGGGCCGCATTAGCCTGGGCCGGTGCTGCGCTTCCTCACCGCCGGCGAATCCCACGGCCAGGGCCTGGTCGTCGTGGTCGAGGGCCTGCCCGCCGGCCTGGAGGTCACCGCCGAGGCCATCGGGGCCGAGCTGGCCCGGCGCCGGCTGGGGTACGGGCGCGGCCCGCGGATGCGCTTCGAGGCCGACCAGCTGACCCTGGTCGGCGGGATCCGCCACGGCCGCACCCTCGGGTCCCCGGTGGCGGTGGAGATCGCCAACACCGAGTGGCCCCGCTGGGAGCAGGAGATGTCCCCGGCCCCGGGGCAGACCGGCAAGCCCCTGACCGCCCCCCGCCCGGGCCATGCCGACCTGGCCGGGATGCAGAAGTACGGCTTCGGCGACGCCCGGGACGTACTCGAGCGGGCCTCGGCGCGCGAGACGGCGGCCCGGGTGGCCGCCGGTGCCGTGGCCAAGGCACTGCTGGCCGAGATCGGGGTGCAGGTGGTCAGCCACGTGGTGGCCATCGGGGCTGCCGCCTCCAAGTCCACCCGCCGGCCCGGCCCCCCCGACCGGGAGATGGTCGACGCCTCCCAGGTGCGCTGCTTCGACCCCGAGGCCGAGGAGGCCATGGTGGCCGAGATCCGGGCGGCGGCCAAGGCCGGCGACTCCCTCGGCGGGGTGGTCGAGGTCATCGCCTACGGGGTGCCGGTGGGACTGGGCAGCCACGTCCACTGGGACCGCAAGCTCGACGGCCTGCTGGCCCAGGCCATGGTGAGCATCCAGGCCGTCAAGGCGGTGGAGATCGGCGACGGGGTGGACGTGGCCGGCCGGCGGGGGTCCGAGGCCCACGACGCCGTGACCTGGGACGCCGCCGCCGGCGCCTACCGGCGGGCGTCCAACTGGAGCGGGGGCATCGAGGGCGGCATCAGCAACGGGGAGCCCGTCGTCGCCCGCCTGTCGATGAAGCCGCTGGCCACCCTCAACCGGCCGGTGCTCAAGACGGTGGACGTGGTGACCAAGGAGGAGGTGATGTCGTTCAAGGAGCGCACCGACGTCACCGCGGTGCCGGCCATGGGCGTGGTGGCCGAGACCATGATGGCGCTGACCTTGGCCAACGAGGCCCAGCGCAAGTTCGGCGGGGACACGGTGCGGGAGATGGTGGCCAATCGCGACGCCTACCTCGGGTCGCTGCGATGATCGGCGGACCTGTGACCAGGGTCCTGCTCGTCGGCATGATGGGGGCCGGCAAGTCGACGGTGGGCCGCATCGTGGCCGGCCGGCTGGGCTGGGACTACCTCGACAGCGACGACGAGATCGTCCGCAGCACCGGTTCCAGCGTGCCGGAGATCTTCGCCGCACGAGGTGAGGCGGCGTTCCGGGCCGAGGAGGCCCGGGTCCTGGCCGAGGCCACCGGATCGGCCGGCCCGGCCGTGGTGTCGGTTGCCGGCGGGGCCGTGCTCGACCCCGCCAACCGCCGCCGCATCGGCGCCGCCGGCCTGGTGGTGTGGCTGCGCGCCGGCCCCGCTGTCCTGTCCGAGCGGGTGGGGGACGGCTCGGGCCGGCCGCTGCTCGGAGCCCAGCCCCACGAGGCTCTCGAGCGCCTGTACGACGCCCGCCGACCGCTCTACGAAGCCCTGGCCGAGGTGACCCTCGACGTCGACGGGCTCACCCCCGACGAGGTGGCCGAGGCGGTGCTGGCCGCCGTCGAGGGCCGGGGATCGCCAGTCGGTGCGTGAGGTGACTGTGGACCTGGGGGGGCGCAGCTACCCGGTCGTGGTAGGAGCCGGTGCGCTCGGCTGGCTCGGTGGGGTCGTGCCCCAAGGCGCCTCCCGGGCGGCGGTGGTGACCCAGGCCGGGATCGGGGTGAGCGTGGACCCCGGGCTGCCGGCGGCGACGTTCCTTCTCGGTGACGGGGAGGCGGCCAAGAGCCTGGACAGCGTCGGCCGGCTGTGCGGGCAGTGGGCCCGCTACGGCCTCACCCGCGGCGACGTGGTGGTGGCCGTGGGGGGCGGGGTGGTCACCGACACGGCCGGCTTTGCCGCCGCCTGCTACCACCGGGGGGTGGCCGTGGTCAACGTGGCCACCACCCTGCTCGGCCAGGTCGACGCCGCCATCGGGGGCAAGACAGGAGTCAACCTGGCCGAGGGCAAAAACCTGGTGGGCGCGTTCTGGCAGCCCACCGCGGTGCTCTGCGACACCGACACCCTGGTCACCCTGCCGGCCCGGGAGCACCGCAGCGGGCTCGGGGAGATGGCCAAGTACGCATTCCTCGGCGTCGACGGGCTGGCCGACCTGCCCCTGGACGAGGCCGTGGCCGCCTGCGCGGCCACCAAGGCCGACTTCGTCTCGGGCGACGAGCGCGACGCCGGCGCCCCCCTCAGGCGATCGAGGGCCTTGCTCAACTACGGCCACACGCTGGCCCATGCCCTGGAGACAGCCGGAGGCTACGACCTGCGCCACGGCGAGGCGGTGGCCGTGGGCCTGGCCTTCGCCGCCCGGCTGGCCCGCCGGCTGGCCCGCGTCGGCGACGCTCGGGTCGAGGACCACGACCGGGTCCTCTCCGCCTACGAGCTGCCCGGCCGGCTTCCTCGGGGGGCCGACGTCGACGCCCTGGTGACGCTGATGGGCAGGGACAAGAAGGTGACCGGCGCCGGGCTCACCTTCGTCCTCGACGGCCCCGCCGGCCTTGAGGTGGTGTCGGGGGTCGACCCCGGGGCGGTGGTGCTGACCCTGGAGGAGATGAGGCGGTGAACCCGCCCCCGCCCGCCGTGGACCCGCCGGCGCCCGCCGTGGACCCGCCCCCGCCCGCCGTGGACCCGCCCCCGCCCGCCGTGGACCCGCC
>JBOGGP010000207.1:0-4711 GCA_050744105.1 Acidimicrobiales bacterium | reverse complement strand
GGCGCAGTCGGAGGGCGGGCGCAGTTCGGAAGGGAGGCGCAGGTCGGCCCGAGGCAGGCGGCGGTACCATCGGGACGTGGCCCCGTCGTACCGGATCACCCAGGCCGCCCGGCTGCTCGGGGTGAGCGCCGACACCGTCCGGCGCTGGGCCGACAGCGGCCGCCTCCCCGTAACCAGGCAGGCTGGTGGCCGGCGCCAGGTGGACGGAGCCGACCTGGCCCGGTTTGCGTCCTCGCTCGGCGACGAGGAGGATCTCGGGGCAACCGGCGGTCATTCGGCCCGGAACCGGCTGCTCGGCATCGTCACCAAGGTCACCAGGGACGGGGTGATGGCCCAGGTGGAGATGCAGGCCGGACCGTTCCGCATTGTCTCCCTGCTCAGCCGGGAGGCGGCCGACGAGCTCGCCCTCGCCCCCGGCGTGACGGCGGTGGCCTCGGTCAAGTCGACCAACGTCACCATCGAGCTGCCTGCCGAGCCGTGACGGCGACGGGTTCCCCGCCGGTGCCGACGTCGTCATGCCATGGCCGGGCCAGCGGCGGGCCTGCCGCCCAGACCTCGACCGGAGGGAGGTCCAGGCGGACGGCTGCACCCGCCTCGATGCTGTCGACCGAAGGGTGCCGGCTGGCCAGGATCACCCCGTCGCCGAGGTCCAAGATGGCCTCACGGAACCGGCCCACGTCGACGACGTCCAGGACCAGGGCCATCATCCCATCGGATCCGTCACCGGCCCGGTGGTCGCCGGTAGATCGGGCGGACAGCGCCTCGGGCTCGACCGACCACAGCACCGCTCCGCCGGGGGGGGGCTCGCCGGCGCCGGGGTCGCTCGGCCTGGCGGTCGCCAGTTGCACCAGGCCCAAGCGCCCGGCGGCCACCAGGCCCGGCGCCGTCAAGGTGCCTGTCTGGACGTTGGCCAGGCCGAGCAGCCGGGCGACGTCCACCGACGCCGGGCGCTGGAACAGCTGGCGGCGGGGCCCGGCCTGGAGGACCCGGCCGGCGTCGAGCACCACGATCTCGTCGGCCAGGGCGGCGGCCTCCTCGGGATCATGGGTGACCACGACGGTGTCGAGGCCACGGTCGGCCTGCAGCCGGCGCAGCTCGTGGCCGAGGGCCCGCCGCACCGGCGTGTCCAGAGCGGACAGGGGCTCGTCGAGCAGCAGCAGGCGGCCCCGGGAGGCCAGGGCCCGGGCCAGGGCCACCCGCTGGGCCTGGCCCCCGGACAGCTCGTCGGGGTGGCGAGCCTCGAGGCCGGCCACCCTCAGCCGCTCCAGCCACCAGACCGCCTCGCCGGGGTCGGCCTCAACCCCAAACGTGACCTGGCGCCAGACGTCGAGACGGGGAAGCAACCCTCCTCCCTGGGGCACGTAGCCGATGCCCCGGCGCTCTGGTGGCAATCCGCTCAGGTCCTCCGGTCCCAGGCGCACCCAGCCGCTGGCCGGCGTCCGCAGGCCGGCCAGCAGCTCGAGCGTGATGCTCTTGCCTGCCCCCGACGGACCGAGCAGGGCCAGCCGGCGTGACCGGCACCGGTAGGCGGCCTCGAGTGTGAAGCCGCCGGCCGCCGCCCCCACGGCGAAGTCCAGGGGCCCCCGGCGCACCCCCACCGGCGCCGGCACGCCGGCAGTTACCTTCGGCGGCGCCGGCGGGCGGCGGCCGGCCAACTGGCCAGCGCCACGGCGCCGGCGGCGGACCTGGCCCAGGGCGACGACGGCGGCAGCGGTGACCACGGCCAGGTCGACGGGGACCTGGGTGGCTCGAAGCCCGGCACTGTCGAAGGCCACGTAGGAGTAGACCGGAAGGGAGTAGGGGTGGTAGGCGAGGAGGACGGTGGCGCCGAACTCGCCGAAGGCCCGAAGCCAGGTCAGGACCAGGCCGGCCCGGACGCCGGCGGCCGCCTCCGCCAGGTCGACCCGGAACCACCGGGCCAGGGGGCGGTGGCCGAGGGTAGCGGCCACGCCGTCGAGGGTCGGATCAACGGCGGCGAATGCGCCGCGGGCGGACACGACGAGGAATGGCCCGGCCACGAAGATCTGGGCCAGCACGATCCCCCAGAGGGACTCGGTGAGCCGTTGCCCGCTGTGGCGGCCGAGGAAGGTGTAGGGCCCGACGACTCGCAGCAGCAGCAGGCCCGAGACCAGCGGGGGAAGGGCGAGAGGCAGCTGCACCAGAGCCCCGACTGCTGACCACGCCCGACGGGACCAGCCCGGCCGCCGACGGCGAGCGAGCACCCAGGCGAGAGGCACACCGGTCACCGCCGTCACCGCCGTGGCCGTGGTGGCCGCCAGCACCGAGGTCCCCAGGGCGGACCAGATGGTGTGGTCTCCCAGGCCTTGCCACTGCCCGGGGCCTAGGCGGGTGAGGATCAGGGCGACAGGGACCACCAGGTAGGCGGCAAGCAGGCCCCCGAGGAGGGCAGGGACCGGCAGGCGACGGCCCACCAGCGCGCGACCTGCCCGATGCTCTGGCCCGTGACCGGCCCGCCGGCTGCCCCCGAGCCCAGCATCCACGAGGCAAGGGTATCAAAGTCTTCGCAAATGCCAGGCTAAAGCCGGCTCCGGACTGAGTCGAGGCCCTTCCAAGTCAGGACCCGCCGAGTCGAGGTCCCCGGATCCAGACCGGCCCCGGTCAGGCCGCGGCGCAGGTGGGGCAGACCCCCCGGAAAACGATGTCCACCCCGAGGAGGGAGAAGCCATGGCGCTGCTCGTCGGGCAGCGCCAGGCGACCATCGCCTCTGGGAGCCACGTCTCGCAGGGTGCCGCAGCCCACGCACAGCAGGTGCTGGTGGGCTACCGCCGTGTTGGGGTCGTACCGCTTGGGGCCGGTCCCGGCTGAGATCTCGCGGACCTCGCCCATCGCCACCAGCTCGTTGAGCGTGTTGTACACCGTGGCCAGGCTGATCTCGGGCAGCACCGACTGGGCGGCGACATGCACCGCCTCCGCGCTCAGGTGGACGTGCTCACCGGCCAACACCTCGGCAACCACCCGCCGCTGGGCGGTCAGGCGCCATCCCCGGGTCCGCAGCCGATCGACCAGCTCCATCGCCGTAGCGTAGCCGTAGAGCCCAAGTCGATTGGAGCTCGTCTGCAGATAGAGAAGGTCTCGTCCTTGACATCTTCTAAGTTGGGGTCTAGACCGGGTTGCATGAGCGACGACAAGCGACCTCCGGTCACGACAACCGACGCCGGCATCCCGGCCCCGAGCGACGAGTACTCCCTATCGGTGGGCGACGACGGTCCGCTGCTGCTGCAGGATCACTACCTGATCCAGAAGATGGCCCAGTTCAACCGGGAGCGGGTGCCCGAGCGGGTGGTCCACGCCAAGGGCAGCGGGGCCTTCGGCGTCCTCGAGATAACCGAGGACGTCAGCCAGTGGTGCAAGGCCGACTTCCTGCGCAAGGGCAACCGCACACCGATGCTGGCCCGGTTCTCCACTGTCGCCGGCGAGCACGGCTTCCCCGACACCGTGCGGGACCCGCGCGGCTTCGCCCTCAAGTTTTACACGCAGGAGGGCAACTACGACCTGGTGGGCAACAACACGCCGGTCTTCTTCATCCGTGACCCCTCCAAGTTCTCCGACTTCATCCACTCCCAGAAGCGGCGGGCCGACACCGACCGCACCGACCACAACGGCCAGTGGGACTTCTGGACGCTTTCGCCGGAGTCCGCCCACCAGGTTACCATCCTGATGTCCGACCGGGGCACTCCTCGGACCTTCCGGCACATGAACGGCTACGGCAGCCATACCTTTATGTGGGTCAATGCCGGCGGGGAGCGATCCTGGGTCAAGTACCACTTCAAGACCGATCAGGGTGTGGAGAACTTCACCGACTCCGAGGCCGCCGCCATGACCGCCGAGGATCCCGACTACCACCGGGCCGATCTGTGGGACTCGATCAAGGCCGGCGAGCACCCGACCTGGACACTCGAGATGCAGGTGATGCCCTTCGAGGACGCCGCCGACTACCGCTTCAACCCATTCGACCTGACCAAGGTGTGGCCCCACACCGACTACCCGGTGATCCCCGTGGGCCGGATGGTCCTCGATCGCAACCCGGACAACTACTTCGCGCAGATCGAGCAGGCCGCGTTCGAACCGGCCAACATGGTCCCGGGCATCGCCCCGAGCCCCGACAAGATGCTGCAGGGCCGGCTCTTCAGCTATCCCGACACCCACCGGCACCGCATCGGTCCCAACTACCTCCAGTTGCCCGTAAACCAGCCGGTCAACGAGGTCCACGGCTACAACAAGGACGGCCCCATGCGCTACCGGTCCAGCCGCGATCCGGTCTACGCGCCCAACAGCTACGGCGGGCCTCGGGCCACCCCGGAGCAGCATGGCGACCCGGGCTACCGGGTGACGGGCGAGATCGTCCGGGCCGCCCACAGCCTCCACCGGGACGACGGCGACTTCGTACAGCCGGGAAACCTGGTGCGCGGGGTGATGACCGACACGGACCGGGCCCACCTGGTGACCAACATCGTCGGCCACGCCAGCCACGGACCGGGCCTCGACGCCGACGTCGCCGCCCGCGTCGTCGAGTACTGGCGCCAGGTCGACCCCGAGATCGGCGCCCAGGTGGCCAAGGGACTCGGCAACGGCCGCTGAGCCTATATACCAAGGCGAGCGTTGCTTCGTTGACTGAATTTTGAGTATTCACGCTGGTCAAGACGTCAACAGAGTCAACGAAGAAACGCTCGTCTTAGCTAGTAGCCCGCCG
>JBOGGP010000206.1:0-4730 GCA_050744105.1 Acidimicrobiales bacterium | reverse complement strand
TGTCTGGCGATGGCCCAGCGGTGCTCGTCGATGACGAGGCGGATGGGCTGGCGGGGGGCGGCGGGAACGGCGAAGCGGTCGGATCGTTTGGTTCGGGCCGCCCAGTCGAGGAAGTCGGCGACCCGAGCCAGGGATGTGTGACGGTGAGCCGGCCTGTAGGCGGGATTCTGTCCACCGGGCCGTTGCCGGTCCCGGATGGGTGGCTATCCATCTGAGCGGTCCACCTGGGGACATGGGCCGGGCCGGCCGTCCCCTGTTCGACCTTGCTCCGGGTGGGGTTTGCCGAGCCGCCCGGGTCACCCCGGGCGCTGGTGCGCTCTTGCCGCACCGTTTCACCCTTGCCTGTGCCGGGCGGGCCATCGCTGGTCCGGCCGGCCATCGGCGGTCTGTTCTCTGTGGCACTTTCCTGCGAGTCACCTCGACTGGCCGTTAGCCAGCACCCTGCCCTGCGGAGTCCCGACCTTCCTCGACCGGGTCGGAGCCCGGCCGCAGCCACCCGACCGGCTCACCGTCGCCGCCATTGTGGCAGAAGTGGTTGCCGCGGCGCCGGCCGGTGGCCCGCCGGCCGGGTCGCTCAGCCGTTGACCACCCGGGCGGTGGCCCGCCGGCCGGGGCGCTTGACCACCTCGATGGCCCCGGGCAGCTGCTCCTTGATCTCGGAGGCGTGGGTGACGACCAGGATCTGGCGGAACCGGCCTCGCAGGCGCTCGAGGGCCTGCAGCATGCGGCCCCGGCGGTCCTCGTCCAGGGGCCCGAACACCTCGTCGAGGACGAGGAGGCCCACCGAGCCGCCGGATTGGAACCGCACGTGCTCGCTTATGGCCACCCGCATGGCCAGGTTGGCCAGGTCGACCTCGGATCCCGAGAAGCGCGCCAGGCCGTACTTGCGTCCGGCATCGCTGACCTGGAGGGCGAAGGTCTCGGGGTCGACCTCCAGGCGGTCGTACTCGTTGTCGGTCAGCTCCCCGAACAGCTCGGCGGCCTGGACGGCGAGGCGGGGCCCGACGCTGGCCACCACGGTGTTGCGGAAGGCGTTGATCAGCTCGGCCAACCGGCCGAGGTGGCGGGCCTCGGTCTCGAGCTGGCCCAGCTCGGCGTGCTGGTGGCGAGCCGTGGCCAGGCGCCTGGCCTCGCCCTCTGCCTCGGATCGCGCCGTGGCGGCCCGGACCCGGAGGGCCTGGGCCTGGCGCTCGGAGCCGTCGCTGACCGCCGCCGCTCGGACCGCCGCCGCCTCGGCCTCGTCGAGGGCACCCTTGTCGAAGCGCAGGTCGCTCACCTTGTCCCGCAGGGCCGCTACCCGCCCCTCGGCGCCGGCGGCTCGCTGGCCGGCCCGCTCCCAGTCGGCGGTGGCGGCGGGTCGTCGCTCAAGCCGGCCCCGCAGGCGTTGGGCGGTGGCCGCCGCCTGGCGCATTGCCTCCACCTCAGCCCGCAACCCGGCGGCAACCGCGGCGGCCCCCCCGGCGGCGGCCGTCTGGAGAGACAGCCGGGCGTCGAGGCCGGCCAGGGCGTCGACGGCGGCACCGAGGGCGGCGGCGGCCTGGTCCCGCCGGGCGGCGGCCTGCTCCCACGCCGCTCGGACCGACCGGGCCGTGTCCAGGGCGGCCTGGGCCGCGCTCAGCTCGGCCAGGGCGCCGGCGGCGAGCGCCTCGGCCCCGGCCCAGCGCCCGGAGACGACCTCCAGGCGGGCCGAGGCATCGGTCAGCTCGGCGGCCCGGTGGGCCTGGACCTGCTCGAAGGCCTGTCCCAGACCCTGCCCGCACAGCGGGCAGCTGGCGGTCCCGGTGAGCGCGGCGGAGCGGGCCGCCTGCTGTCGGGCCCGCTCCAGGTCCGCCTCCGCCGCCCGGCGGACCCCGGCCAGGTGGGCCAGCTGCAGGCGGGCGGCCTCGGCCGCTGCGGCCGCGCCTCGCTGAGGACCCGGGTCGGGATCGGCCGGCTCGGGCCCGGGCTCGGTCCGGGCCAGGGCGACCGACGCGGCGAGGACGGAGTCGGCGGCGGCCAGGCGGCCCTCGGCGCCGGCCAGGCCGGCGGAGCGCGGCTCCAACGTCGCCAGCTCGGCGGCGGCGGCGGCGAGGGACGCCAGCTCGGCCTCCAGGGCCGCTGCCGCCTCAACGGCGGCGTCGAGGTCGGCCCTGGCCGCCCGCCCGTCGCTCACCAGCGCCTCCCACGCCTGGCGGAGGCGGTCGAGGCGGCGGAAGGCTTCGGCCGCCCGCTCGGCACCAGAGCGGGCCACCACCACCGCCTGCTCCTCGACCGCCGCCTCCTGGCCCGCCGCCGCGGCCCGGGCGTCGGCGTCGGCCACGGCCACCTCCAGGGAGTCGAGGTCGGGCAGGATCCCCCGTAGCCGCCGGTGCGATTCGACGGCGCTGCGGGCGTCCCGGCGGGCGGCGTCTCGGGCTTGGTCGAGGGGGGTCACCCCGAGGAGCTGGAGGACGAGGCGGCGACGGTCGGCCGGGCTCTGGTCGGAGAAGGCGGCGAGCTGCTTCTGCTCGGCGAACACCGAGGCCCGGAAGGCGCCGTCGTCCATCCCCAGCACCGAGTGGAGGTAGCGGGCGGTGTCCCTCACGCCCTCCGACATCATGAGCCCGTCGCAGTGGGCCTCGGCCCGCACGGCTGCCGCGGCGCCCGACAGGCTGCGGCGGGCCAGGTAGAGGTGGCCCTCGTGCTCGAAGGACACCTCGGTGACGCACTCGCCGCCTACGCCGGCGGAGCGGATCTCCTCCTTGGCGGTGCGGGCCCGGCCCCACAGCGTCCACAGGATGGACTCGAGCAGGGCCGACTTGCCGGCGCCGTTGGGCCCGAAGATGCCAACCAGGCCGGGTGGCAGGGCCAGATCCAGCTCGTCCTCGAAGACCCGGAAATTCCGCAGGTAGAGCCGGCTCAGCAGCATCGCGGATCCCTCATCCGGCCGCCTCCACGGCGGCGTCGATGTAACCATGGCCCAAGGTCCGGATCCGCTCCCGGTCCAGGCCGGTCAGATCCTGGCCGGTGAGGAAGCCCTCCCACTGGCCGCCGAGGGTGTCGAGGCGGGGAAGGTCCGCTGAGGCCAGGGTGGTGGCGAACTGCGGCTCCAGCTTGAGGTGCAGGGCGGCCCCGGCCGCGTCCCGCACCGCCTGGACGTCGAGCATCCGGTAGGCGGCGGCGTCCACCCCCTCCAGGTAGAGGCGGGCCACCGATCCCGCCGGCGCCGCCGCCGCCCTCGCCAGCACGGCGTCGGACACCTCGGCCGGCGACAGGCCGAACGCGTACACCGGCTCGAGGGTGACGAGCCGGCGCTGGCCGCCCAGGGCGACGTGCCGGCAGGCGCCGGTGGTGGTGTCGAGCACGACGATGCCCTTGGGCTTTTCCGGGTCGTCGGAGAAGCTGAAGGTGTCGGTCGACCCGGCGTACCAGATGCCGTCGGCCACCTGGGTGTGGAAGTGGTAGTGGCCGAGCAGCACCAGGTCCGAGCGGAGCTGGCCGGCGTCCACCTCGATCTCGTTGATGTCGGCGTGGCGGGGTTGGACCTGGGTGATGCGGGGATGGGTGAGGAGGAGGTTGGTGGCGTCCCCGCTACGTGACCGGTCGGCCTCGGCCAGGGCGTCGAGGGTGGCGGCCACGGTGAGCATCTGGGGGACGGCGTGGACGACCAGGTCGCCGAGCTCGAAGCGCTGGTAGGCCAGCCGGTGGGCGAAGTGGAGCCCTCCGAAGGCGTCGGCCAGCGCCGAGTAGGGGCTGCCCGTCCCCGGCAGGCGCGGGGTGTCGTGGTTGCCGCTTATCACCACGGCTCGTGCCCCGTGCTCCCGGATGGTGGCGAGGGCCCGCTGGGCCACCCGGAAGGACCGGTACGTGGGTCGCGGGTGGTCGAATATGTCGCCCAGCCAGACGACCACGTCGGGCTGCTGGGCCAGGGCCAGGTCGACGGCGGCGACGAAGGACTGCTCGAAGTCCCACTCCCGCTGGTTGATCCCGCCGTCGGTGGTGAAGGGGTAGTAGGCCCGCCCGAGATGGGCGTCGCCGAGCGCAGCCACGATCATCCCCACAGCTAAGCACCGGGGGGTGACAAGTTTCAGCGATGTAGTTTGAAGCTCCGCCCCGGCCGGCAAAGCTACGGTGGTGCCGCCCGCCCGGATGTCGCGAGAGGTCTAGTTGCCCGCTGCCAAGCCGCTGCCGTTCGACCCGATCGCCGAGGCGCGCCGCCAGTGGGAGGCCCACGGTTGGGACGAGGCGGCCGGCGGAATGGCCGCCGTCACCTCGGTGTTCCGGGCCCAGCAGATTTACTTGGCTCGCATCGACGAGGTCCTGCGGCCGCTCGGGCTCACCTTTGCCCGCTACGAGGTGCTGATGCTGCTGCTGTTCAGCCGCAACGGTTCGCTGCCCCTCAACCGGGTGGGCTCCCGGCTACAGGTGCACCCGACGAGCGTCACCAACGCGGTGGATCGCCTCGAGACCCAGGCCCTGATCCGGCGTATCCCCCATCCCACCGATCGCCGGACCACCCTGGCCCAGCTGGTCGACGCCGGCCGGGAGCTGGCCCTGGCCGCCACCCAGGCCCTCAACGCCAAGGTCTTCTGCCAGCCCCACCTCGACGCTGACGGGGTCAGCATCCTGCTCCAGACGCTCGAGCGGCTACGGGCCGACGCCGGCGACTTCGGACCCGACCCCGCCCGCCCCCCGGGCCCCTGACGACGAGCGCCGCCGGCCCGAGCCACCCGGCGGCCCGGCCCCTGACGACGAGCGCCGCCGGCCCGAGC
>JBOGGP010000205.1:0-4746 GCA_050744105.1 Acidimicrobiales bacterium | reverse complement strand
CTCCTGGGGCCACCGCGCCGGCCGAGCCGGCGGCGCCCGCCGGCGCCGGCGAGGCGATGACCGCCAGCCTGGTGCCCACGTCGACGGTCTCGCCCTCGGCCACCAGGATCTCGGCCACCACGCCGGCGGCCGGCGACGGCACCTCCGAGTCGACCTTGTCGGTGGACACCTCGAAGAGGACCTCGTCCTCGGCCACCGTGTCGCCCACCCGCTTCATCCACCGGGTCACGGTGCCCTCGGTGACGGTCTCGCCGAGCTGGGGCATGACGATCTCAACCAACGTGCAGTCCTCTTCCGGTCAGAGCGAGCAGGGTCTCGCCGAAGGTCTCCGACATGGTGGGGTGGGGCTGGACGAAGGGCGCCACCTCGTCGGGCACCGCATCCCAGTTGAGCGCCAGGTAGGCCTGGCCCAGCTGCTCGGTGACCCAGGGGCCGGCCATGTGGACCCCGAGGATGCGCCCGGCCCGGCCGTCAGGCCCCCTGTCGCAGATCACCTTGACCAGGCCTTCGCTCTCCCCCACGATGAGTGCCCGCCCGTTGCCGGCGAAGGGATCCTTCTTGGTGACCACGTCGTAGCCGGCGAGGCGGGCCGCCTCCTCGGACATGCCGGCAAAGGCCACCTCGGGATGGGTGTAGATGCACCACGGGACCCTGGCGTAGTCGACCGGGACCGGTGGGCGCCCCGACGGCATGGCCCCGAGCAGCTGGTCGATCACCAGCATGCCCTCGGCAAAGCCCACGTGGGCCAGCGCCGGCGTGGCCACCAGGTCGCCGCAGGCGTACACACCCTCCTCCCCGGTGCGCATCCACTCGTCGACCTCGACGAAGCCGCGCCCGTCGATGCGCACCCCCGTGCCCTTCGACACCAGTCCCTCCGACAGGGGCCGGCGGCCGACCGAGACGACGACAGCCTCGACGGTCACCTCCTCGGCGGCACCGAAGCTCACGGTGGTGGTGGCCCCGTCGGGTGCCGGCCGGTGCCCGGTCACCGGCACCCCGGTGCGCACGGCGATGCCCCGTTTGGAGAACGAGCGCAGCACCACGCCGGCCACGTCGGAGTCGCATCCGGGCAGGATCTTGGGCAGGGCCTCGAGGATGGTGACGCGAGTCCCGAGGTCGGCCATCAGGGAGGCAAACTCACACCCGATGGCCCCCCCGCCGATCACCGCCGCCGAGGGAGGCAGGGCCTGGAGGTCGAGGAGCTCGTCGGAGGTGAGGACGAGGCGCCCGTCCACCTCGAAGCCGGGGATGGTGCGCGGCACCGAGCCGGTGGCCAGGACCACGGCGTCGCCCACCACATCGGCGCCGCCGGCGACGCTCACCCGCCGGCCGGGCCCGAGGGTGCCGGTCCCGGCGATGACGGTCACCTTGCGCCGCTTGAGCAGGCCGGCCAGCCCCTTGTGCAGCTGGCCCACCACCCGGGCCTTGCGGGCCTGGCTCTGGGGCATCTCCAGCACCGGCTGGTCGGTGGCGATGCCAAACTCCTTGGCCCCCGCCACCGTGCGGAAGACGCTGGCCGTCTCCAGCAGCTCCTTGGCCGGGATGCAGCCCCGGTGCAGGCAGGTGCCCCCGACCTTGTCCTTCTCCACCAGCGCCACCCGCATTCCGGCCAGCCCTGCATGGAGCGCGGCGGCGTAGCCGGCGGGGCCGCCGCCGATTATCACCACGTCGTAGCGTTCAGACGTCGGGACCACCTCCTGGAGCAGGCCAGCCAGACTACAAGCGATCCCAGGCCCCGACCTCCGCCCCTCCCAGGCGGTCAGGCCCAGCGGCCCACCCGGGCCCAGATGGAGGTCCAGGCGAGGAGGGCGACGCCGGCCACCGACTCGGCGACGATGGCCACCACGCCCGGGGTGTTGACGACGTCGCGAAAGGAGAAGATCCCCTTGGGCAGCTCGATGGCCAGCACGTAGCCCCCGAGCGTGGAGAAGGCGAAGGCGGCGGCAAGCACGGCGATCCACCACCGCAGAGCCACCGCGCTGAGCAGGGCGAAAGCAAAGGCGGTCGCCACGGTGGCGATGAACAGCGGGTGGATCTCGGGCTGCATGCTGTAGGGCAGCTTGCCCAGCAGGTACAGGTGGTCGGCCCCGACGCCGGCCAGTGCGGCGACGGCGAGCACCCGGAGGGGCAGCAGCAGGGAACGCATCGGCTGAGGTCGAGGCTACCGCGGTTGGACCAGGTCGGGACCGTCCCCGCCGCGCCCGCCGGCGCGACGGGGACAGGGTCCCGGCGTCGGTCCTCTAGCGGGTGCTGCCGATGTCCGAGGGCGGCCGGGCCAGGTCGACCGGGTTGAAGGCCAGGGGCTGGCCGGAGGCGTACATGTTGGACGAGTTGCCCTGGATCCCCGGGTACTGGCCGAGCACGAAGTACAAGATGGCGGCGTGCTGCATCTCGACGGGCTGGATGGTCGCCGCCACCCCGATGGCAGATGCCTCGCTCAGCACGCCCACGCCGTTCTGGTAGGTCTGGGCGGCGACGTTCTCCAGGAAGAGGGCCAGCATGGCCAGCTCGGGCACGGTCTTGACGGCCTTGAACTGGGTGTTGACCGGCCCGATCAGGGCCGGGTCGTTGATGGTGACGGCTGGCTTGCCCACCCCGGTGAGCACCGAGTTCCACGCCTGGGCGTGGGCCTTGTGCTGGTTCATGGCGGTGGTGGCAAAGACGGGGACGGCCGGCGGGACCGTGCCCAGGCTGCCGGCGGTGGCCGCCATGATCCCGGCCCCGTAGGCGTAGACGGCCAGGTTCTCCAGGGACGCGGCCATGGCGGCGACGGCCAGGTCGGTGGACACCCCGGTGTTGGTCGTGGTGCTGCTCCCCCCCGTGGTGGTGGACGTGGTGCTCGCCGGCTTGGACGAGCCGCAGGCAGCCAGCAGGATGCCGCCGGCGGTGGCACCCGCCGCCCCCAGCAGGAAGTGGCGCCGGCTGGCGGTGCGCCGGGCCAGGCTCTCGGAGGCGGCCCTCTGGTCCCGCAGGACCTCGGTCCACTCCGTAGCCGCCTTGGTCATGGCCGGCATGGCCTGGTCGTTGTGGATGTCGTCGAGCTGGGTGGTCATCGCCACAAGCTCGGCGTTGGACAGGTGGTCGAGGTTGCGCTGCTTCTTCATCACGCCACCGCTCCTTCCGAGGCCGGGCTGGCCATGTCGGTCTTGTAGAACCCATCGGGGAAGCCCACGCTGCCGGCCACCGACGGCAGCTTGGCCACGTTGGTCGGGCTCAGGGTGATCAGCGACGCCAGGTTGTTTTTGAGGAGAGCCTGGACGGCCAGCAGGGTGGCCACGTGCTGGGCCTCGACGCCCATGATCGACGCCGTCACCTTCTTGGCGTTGAGGTCGCCGAACTTGGGGCAGTTGGCCACGTAGGTCTCGGCGGCCACGTTCTCGAGAGTGAGGGCCAGGGCGACGACCGAGAGGATGCCCTGCGACGCGCTCTGGGTGGTGATGGTCTTGATCATGGCGTTGAAGGTGGGCACGTAGTGCTGGTCGGGCCCGGTCTGGGCCTTGCCGCCGAGGGCGGTGGACGCCGAGTTGAACGCCCCGGCGTGCTGGGAGTGCTGGTCCTTGGTCGTGGTGACGAAGGTCTTGACCACCGGGTTGGCCGCTCCCTGGCCGACGTAGGGCAGGGTCAGGGCCGTCGTGTAGGTGCTCACGGCCAGGTTTTCGATGGCCGCCGAGGTCTGCAGCATCTGGATGTCGGTAGGGGTGTCGGCGAAGGCCGGCGAGGCGGTGAGGCCGAGCAGGGCTGGGCCGAAGGCGGCGGCGGCCAGCGCCCCGCCAGCCACCAGGGCCTTGTTGATCACGTCGTGCTGGACGGGGGCGTTGTCCCGGCCCGACTCCGGGTCGATCTCGCCCCGGGACCGCCGCTCGAGGCCGACCTCGACCATCTCGTCGAGCGACTCCTTGGTCGTCGACATGGCGTCGGATTGGAGGTCCTGGGACCGCTCGATCATCTCGTCGAGGGCCCGGTCGTCAATGGCCACGGGCATGGCTCCTTTGGTTTTGGTCGGTGAGACTGGTTCTGGTTGGTGAGACGGGGCTGCTCACGACACGACCAGGGTCGCCGTCATGAACGGGTGGATGGTGCACATGTAGGGGTACTGGCCCGCTGTGGAGGGGGCCGTAAACGTGGTGGTCGCCCCGCCGGCGATGTCACCGGTGTCAAACTTGCCCTTGGCCGTCCCGTTGGCGGTGACCGTGTGGGTCACGTTGTCGGTGTTGTGCACGGTGATCTTCGCACCCGGGGCCACCGTCAGGGTCTTGGGATTGAAGGTGTAGTTGCTGATGGTGATGGTCGACCCCCCCGAGCCGCCCCCACCGCTGCCCGACGAGGCCGTCGTGGGCGAGGTGGTGGTCGGCGCCGTGGCCTTGGGGGTCGTCGACCCGCAGGCAACCACCACGGTGGCCACCAGGCCGAGAGCCAGGAGGCCGGTCAGTAGTCTGGGCAGTCTCAAGATGTGGCAGTTTCCTTCGTCGGGGGTAACGCTAGACGGTATACGATTCCCGACCCCAGCCCGGATGAACCACGCCATTTTACCCCCGGGCGTAGCGGACCAGCTGGGCCGCCAGGCCCACGTAGGTGGCCGGCGTGAGCCCCTGGAGGCGGTCGAGGGCCTCGGCCGGAAGCCCCAGGCCGGCCACCACGCCGGCCAGCTGCAAGGGCCCGAGCGCCTGCCCCCGGGTCAGCGCCTTGAGCGCCTCGTAGGGCTCGGGCAGCCCGTAGCGGCGCATCACCGTCTGCACCGCCTCGGCC
>JBOGGP010000204.1:0-4748 GCA_050744105.1 Acidimicrobiales bacterium | reverse complement strand
CCGAGCGACGCCTGCCTGTGCTGCGGGTCGCACAACACCACCAGGCAGTTCTTTGCCGACCTGTCCGACGAGGGGCGCATCGTGGTGGCCGACCTCGAAGCTGGCCTCAACGACCTCATCTGGCTGCGCCCCGCCCCCGACGACGTGGTCCTGGCCGTGGCCGAGACCAGTGAGAAGTCGTTCGAGATCGCCCGCCGGGCCGTGGCCCTGGCCCGGGAGATGGGCGTGACCCGGATCATCGGTGTGGCCAACCGGGCCGGGGGCGCCGTCGATCCCGCCGCCATCTCCGCCGCCCTCGGCGTCGACGACGTGGTGGTCATCCCCGAGGACCCTGCCGTCGAGGAGGCCGACCACCGGGGGGTGGCTCCCATGGGCGCCGACCCCACCTCGCCGGCCATGGTGGCCATCGCCGCACTGGCTGGCCGACTGGTGGTGCCCGCCGGCGCTCGCTGATACCGGCGACCTGAACCTTTGGACACTCTTGCTTGACATGGTTTCCAGGCCGGGCGAGAGTTGCCCCTCCAGGTCATCAGAAAGGGACCGCACATGGAAGCGACGCGCCGTATCAAGGTGAGCCTGCCGGCTAGGGCCTTCAACCTTGAGGAATCACTGGAGATCCTGAGAAATGTGCTCGGCAAGGCGGGCTGCGGGGCCTGCTACTCGGGCTTGGAGATCTCCTTCGTCAACGAGGTTGAGCTCGTCGTCCGGCCGAGCGGTGAGGTCGTCGGCGGCGTCCGCGGCGAGGGCTGAGGCGACCGCGGGCGGCCCTCTCGGGGTCGGCCTGACCTACTGGCCGGCTCTCGACGAAACCATCGAGGCGCACCAGGATCTGATCGACGTCCTCGAGGTACAACCCGAGATGCTGTGGTACCGGGACCGCAGTGGGGCTGACCTTTGCGACCGGCGCATGCTCTCGGATCTCAGCGCCCGTCCCCTGGCCAAGGTGGTCCACGGGGTCGGCAACCCCGTGGGCGGCTCCACCGCGCCGGACCGTGCCCACACAAACCTGGTGGCCGACGTGGTGGGAGCACTAGGCGCCGACTTGGTGAGCGAACACCTGAGCTTCAACAGGGCCCCGGGACCTGAGGGATCCTTCGCCGGCTTCATGCTTCCTCCCCGCCAGACGGTCGAGGGTGTGGAGGCCGCCGTTCGCTCCGTCAGGGCCATGGCCAGCCAGCTCTCTGGCCTGCCGTGCCGCTTCGCCGTCGAAAACGGCGTCAGCTACCTCAAGGCGCGCGGTGACGAGCTGAGCGACGGCGAGTTCCTGGCCGCCGTCGTCTCAGAGGCTGACGTCGACATCCTCCTCGACCTGCACAACGCGTTTGCCAACCAGTGCAACGGCCGCCAGGCCATGGCCAGCTTCGTCGCCTTGCTGCCCCTCGACCGGGTGGTCGAGATCCACCTGGCCGGTGGCCAGGAGTTCGAGGGCTACTGGCTGGACGCCCACTGCGGGGCGATCCCGGCACCCGTGGCGGGGTTCGCCCTCGACCTGGTCGGCTCGCTACCCAACCTGCGGGTGATCAACTTCGAGTTCCTGCCCCCGTACCTTCCGCGCTTCGGCCCCGACGCGATCGGGTGCCAGCTCGAGGTGGGCCGTGACATCTGGGCGGCCCGACGTTCTTCGGGGGTGAGGCCGGGCGCCGGCGGGGTGGCTCGGCCAAGGGCCACGGTTGGCGCCGGGGCAGGCGGGGCTGGCCGGGACAACGCTGGCGAGCGCGTCCCAGCGAGCCTCGGGCCGACGGGCTGGGAGCGGGCCCTGGCCGGCACCGTGACCGGGCCGGCCACGGGCGACGACGAAGGGCTGGGCCCCGATCCCGGTCTGGCCGTGCTGCGCCACCTGGTCGGGGAATTCCGAGCCGGGATGGTCGCCCGGGCCTTGACCCTCACCACCCGGCTCCTCGTGCTGCACCTCGGTGAGGCAGGGACGCGGGCACTCATGGCTGGGTTCTGGGACAGCAACCCGCCCCACGCCTTCGCCGTGGAGGAGGCAGAGGCCTTCGTGGCCCACCTGGGCCGGTGCTGCCCGCCCATCCCTCACCTCGACGAGGTGGTGAGCTTCGAGCTGGCCTTGTTGCGGGCCTTTACCGACGGTGAGACTGCCACCATCGGTTTCGCCGGCGACCCCGAGGTGGTGCTGGGCCACCTGGCCCGTGGCGAGATTCCGCCGATCCCCCAAAGCCGTCGCGTCGAACTGACGGTCGGCGCCGAGTACTAGCTAGGACCGGCTAGGCCGGCTGCTGGTCGCCGGCACCGTCGGGGTCGGCGGAGCGCATGGCCGCCTCGGGCACGGCGATCACGTGGCGGCGCCGGGCCCGGCGGACCCGCAGGCCGTCCCAGTGGCCGAACTCGTTCTCGGGCAGCCACTCGTTGGCCCACATCCCCCAGCGCCGGCCGGCGGCAGCCAGTTCGGGGGAGTCGAGCAGGCTGCGGGCCCCGTTCCTGGTCCTCCACAGGGCCAGCACGTACACACGGCCCGGAGTGCCCATCCCTATGGCCACCCTCAGGAAGTCCTCGTGGGCCGACGCCACCCGGCGCAGCCGGCGGGCGCCGCGCCACAACGCCAGGGTGCGCCACGGCCGGCCCTCGAGGGCGACGAAGACGCCGCCGGCTCCTCCCACCTCGGCCCGCCGCCGGCGGGCCAGGGCGGTGTTGTCCCAGCACGCCCGGCCGTCGGCACCGGTGGCCGCCTTGAGGCGGGGGAGGAACTCCAGCGCCCGCTGCAGGGCCTCGTTGCCCTCGGCGGGCACCGCGGGGCCCTCGGGGGGGCAGGGCTCGGGCTGGCCCATGGTCAGGCCCTTCCAGCTGCCCAGCTCCGAGGGCCCCGGCCGCCAGCGCATCTGCCAGAACGAGCTGAGCCAGCGGGAGAAGAGCCACATGATGTCCTCGTGGGCGCCCGAGCGCATAAACTCCTGCATGTCGTGGCGCGTCCTCCACACCGTGACCGTCCAAAACTCCGTGGGGCTGGCCAGCACGCTGGCCCACCGCACCACCGCATCACTGCCCGACAGCTGGCGGCGGACGCGCAGGGTGGCGATCATCATGGAGGGGAAGAACCACACCCTCTTCAGGCGCGACCGGGTCGTCACCACGAAGAGCTGTTCGGCACTCACCCGCCGGCCCCTTACCAGTTAGGTATCGGAGACCGTCAGTGCGCGGGCGCCATGATCCCGTCGAGGAAGGCCACGATCTTGTCCACCGCCTCCCTGACCGGCTCGGCCCGGCCGGCGCCCAGGCTGAGACCGGAGCGGTCGGCGTCGACGACCTCGGGGTCGTAGGGGACGATGCCGGCGAGGGGTACGCCGTGCTCGGCGCAGCGGTCGGCGAAAAACTCGGCGTCCTCGGGCAGCCGTGCCTTGTTGCCCACCGCGTAGGTGTGGGGGATGCCCAGCTCCTCGGCCAGGGCCACCGTGCGGGCGGCGGTGATCACCGACTTGCGGCTGGGCTCCATGATCACCAGCAGGATGTCGGCGTGGGCCAGGGTCCCGCCCGAGCGGCTCAGGTGCTCGAGGCCGGCCTCCATGTCGACCAGGGTCACGTCGGCCTGCTCGTCGAGGACGGCGCCGAGCAGGCTGCGCACCGTGGCGTGGCCCGAGCAGGTGCAGCCGCCGCCGGCCTCGGTCACCCGGATGGCCGACAGCAGCGTCGCCCCCGACGGTGTGGCCCGGCCGTAGTCGGCAAGCAACCGGTCGGCGTCGCCGCCGGCGCCCACGATCATGGCCCGGGGGAGCACGGGGATGGCCTCGGTCTCGTCCAGCGTCAGGCCGAGTGACACCCCGAGGTTGGGATTGGAGTCGGTGTCGATGGCGACCACCCTCTTGCCCTGCCGGGCGTAGGCCTCGATGATGAGCGAGGACGTCGTGGTCTTGCCCACCCCTCCCTTGCCGACTATGCCAAGCTTCATGCGCCTATCCTCCCTGAAGGAACTTGGCACTATCGTAGGCCGGAACGGAGGGTAGCGCCATGGCGCGCCAGGAGGACGACTCGCCACTGAAGGTCAGGGCCCGCATGGTGCAGCGGGTTGTGGGCACTTTGGGCTTCGTGGCCGCTGCGGCCGCCTTCGGCAGCACGTTCCTGACCTTCGGCGCCTTCGGCCAGATCGTCTGCGGCTCGCCCATCAGCGGGGGCAAGGTGCTGCAGAAGGCCCCGGTCACCAGCTTCCTCAACGGCGGCGAGGGCCCGGTCTGCGCTGGCGACGCCCACAGCCGGATGGTCCTGGCCGTGGTCATCATCGGCGTCGGACTGGTGGTGGCCCTGGGCGGCTGGCTGCTGCCCACCGGCCTGCCGTGGTGGATGACCGGCCAGCCCCGCCCGGACAAGGAGCCCACGTGGGTCGGCCTGGCCATGGTGTCGATGTTCGACCACCTGCCCCTGCTGCGGCGCCTCAGCGCGCCGGTCGAGGACTGGGCGCCGTCGGGGCCGGCCCTGGCCTTCGGTGGCCGGCCGGCCTCGCCGGGGAGTGGTCTGGGTGCGCCCGAGTCCCGACCCTGGGAGGAGGCGCCGTCCTGGGAGAGTGCCCCGTCGTGGGGGGAGCTGGCCCGGGCGGCGTCCGAGGACGGCGAGGGCGGCGACGGGCCCCGGCCGGACGAGGAGGACGACGACGAGGACGAGGAGGAGGACGACGAGCTCGTCGCGCCGCTCCCCCGCCCGGCCCTGTCGCCGCGACCCCGCCCGACGGTGACACCTCGTCCCCGGCCGGTGCCTGCAGCTGCGTCCCGGCCGGCGCCCGCCACCCGCCCCCGGCCCGCCAC
>JBOGGP010000203.1:0-4759 GCA_050744105.1 Acidimicrobiales bacterium | reverse complement strand
CCCCGGGCCCGGGACGCCGCCGCCCCCGCCCGGGCCGGCGTGGCCCACGTCCTCCAAGGCCGGCGGGTGTTCGCCGAGCTGTCCGTGGCCGACAACCTGGTCGCCGGCCAGGTCGGGTCAGGACTGTCACGGGCGGCGGCGGCCAGACGGCGTGACGAGGTGCTGGCCCTGCTGCCCGCCCTGTCCAGGCGCCTGGCCCAGCCCGCCGGCCTGCTCTCGGGCGGGGAGGCCCAGATGCTGGCCGTGGGCCGGGCCCTGGCCGGCGCTCCCCGCCTGCTCCTGCTCGACGAGGTGTCGGCCGGCCTGGACCCGGTGGCGGCCGGCGCCGTGGTCGACGCCCTCCGCCAGGTCAACCGGGACGGGGTGGCCCTGCTGGTGGCCGGCCAGCCGGGGCCCCTGGCCGCCTCGGTCACCGCCGACGCCTACGTCCTGGCCAACGGGGCCGTGCGGGCCCACGGGCCCACGCCGGAGATCCTGGCCGGCGCCGCCGTGGCCGGCACCTACCTGGGGCCCACCACGGTGTGAGCCCGACCCCGGGCCGAGCCCCCGGCCCCGCCCCGCCTGCGGTCCCGTCCCCCGAGCCGTGGCCGGCGCCGGCTGCCCCGCCACCTGCAGCGTCGCAGGCGCCGCCGCCCGCCGCCCTGGACATCCGCCGGCTGGGCCTGCGCTACGGCCCCGCAATGGTGATCGACGGCCTCGACCTCGCCGTCGACCCCGGCCAGCTGCTGGCCGTCGTCGGGCCCAACGGCGCCGGCAAGACGTCGCTGCTCGACGTGACCTGCCGCCTGGCCCGCCCGGCGACGGGCAGCGTCCACCTCTTCGGCAGGGACATGGCCGGCCTCCGCCCCCACCAGGTGGCGGCCGCCGGCCTGGCCCGGACGTTCCAGCACCTGGGCCTGTCGGGGGGCTCGACCGTGCTCGACAACGTGCTCGTGGGCCGGGTCCACGCCACCACGTCGGGATTGGCCGCCTCCGGGCTGGGCCTCCGACGGGCCCGCCGGGAGCAGGCCGCCGACCTCCAGGTGGCGGCGGAGGCCCTGGCCCTGGTGGGCGCCGGCGCCGTGGCCCAGCGGCGGGCCGGGGACCTGCCCTGGGGAGCCCAGAAGCGGGTCGAGCTGGCCCGCGCCCTGGCCATGCGGCCTCGGTTGCTGGCCCTGGACGAGCCCGTCGCCGGCATGGGGGGCGACGAGCGGGCCTTCATGGCCGACCTCATCCGGGCCCTTCGGGACCGGCGGGAGATGGCCATCCTCCTCGTCGAGCACGACATGGACCTGGTAATGGACGTGGCCGACCGGGTGCTCGTCCTCGACTCCGGCCGGGCGGTGGCGGTGGGCACGCCCGCCCAGGTGCAGGCCGACCCCGCCGCCCGGTCCGCCTACCTGGGACCGCTGGCCTCCGCCCCGCCGCTCGAGACCCGGCCCCGGTGAGATCCTTCGCCCAGCTGGTCTTCGCCGGCCTGGCCCTGGGCTCGGTATACGCCCTGGTGGCCCTCGGCTTCACCGTGGTATACCGGGCCAGCCGGGTGGTCAACTTCGCCCAGGGCGGCCTGCTGGCCCTCGGCGCCTTCCTGACCTCGTGGCTGGTCATCTCCGAGGGGCTGTCGTTCTGGGTGGCCTTCCCCGTCGGCGTGGTGGCGACCGCCGCCACCGGTGCGATCTTTTGCGCCTGGGTGCTGCGCCTGGCCGCCGGCCGGCCCGACTTCGTGGTGGTCATGGTCACCCTGGGCCTGGACGGCGTCCTCGGTGCCGCCGTGCCCACCCTGTGGGGCACCGCCCCCCGGGCCAACGGGGATCCGTGGGGGGCGAGCGCCCTCCACGGCGCCGCCCTGGTATTTGACTGGGACCAGGTCTGGGCCGTCGCCACCGCGGTGGCGATGATGGCCTGCCTGTGGGCCTTCAACCGCACCCGGGCCGGCGTGGCTGTACGCGCCGCTGCCGCCGACCCCGAGGCGGCCCTGGCCGCCGGCATCCCCCTCCGTCGGGTAGTGACCATGGCCTGGGCCCTGGCTGGTGGCCTGGCCTGCGCGGCGGGGGTCTTCGCCGCCGGCTACCCGGCCAGCCTCGACCCGACGGTGGCCGACGTGGCCCTGGTGGCCTTCCCGGCGGTGATCCTCGGGGGCATCGACTCGACCACCGGGGCAGTGGCCGGCGGCGTGGTGATCGGGCTGGTCCAGGAGCTCGCCGCCGGCTACCAGCCCCGCTACCTCGCCTGGTTGGGTCACGACTTCTACCTGGCCGCCCCCTACGTCGTCATGATCGCCGTCGTGCTGGTGCGACCCCAGGGCATGTGGGGCTCCCGTCCCGCCGGGCGCCTGTGAGCGAGGCTCCGCCCCGCCGCCTCGCCGGCCCGGCGGCGGCGGTCGTCGCCCTGGTGGCTCCCTTCGCCCTCGACCGCTACTGGCTCTCCACCGCCGTGTTCGTCCTCGTCGCCGCCATCGGGGCGGCGGGCCTCGACGTCCTGACCGGGCGAACCGGTCAGATCTCGCTCGGCCACGCCTTCTTCCTCGGCGCCGGCGCCTACACCGCCGGGGTGCTCGGAGGCCGCTATCACCTCGACGCCGAGGTGTGGATTCCCGCCGCCGCCGCCGTCGCCGGCCTGCTCGGGGCCGCCGTGGCCCCGGCCACCCTGCGCCTGCGCGGGCTGTACCTGGCCATCGTGACCATCGGGGTGGTCGTCATTGGCGGCCATGTCTTCGTCAACGTGGCCTGGCTGTCGGGCGGCCCGGGGGGCGAGGCCCTGCCATCCCCCCGCTTCGGGCCCCTGGACTTCGCCACCGGCGCCCGGGTGGGCGGGCTCGGCTTCGGCCGGGACCGGCTCTTCTACTACCTGGCCCTCGGCATCCTGGCCCTGTCGACGGCCTTCGTGGCCAACCTCGACCGGGGCAGCCCGGGCCGGGCCATGGCCTCGGTTCGCGACCGGGAGGTGGCCGCGGCGGTGATGGGGGTGCCCGTGGCCCGCACCAAGCTGGGCGCCTTCGTGGTCTCCTCGGCCCTGGCCGGGGTGAGCGGGGCCCTGTACGGGTCGTACCTCGGCTTCGTGGTGCCCAGCCAGTGGGACCTGACCAGGTCCATCTCCTTCGTGGTCATGATCGTGGTCGGGGGGATGGCCAGCCGGTGGGGACCGGCCCTGGGGGCCGCCTTCGTGGTGGGGCTGCCGGCCGTGCTCCGCTACGTTGCTGGGGGGCTGCCCTTCGGGGTCACCGGGACCGGCACCCACGGGGCCATCACCGTCTCGGACCTGGCCGCCGTGGTCTTCGGGGTGGCGCTGGTGGTGACGCTGCTGGCCGAGCCCGGGGGTCTGGTCGGGCTGGCCCGCCGCCTGCTCCACACCGCCGATCGAGGATGAAGGACCTGATGAGAAAGAAAGCCCGCTGGACAGCCGCAGCCGCCGCCCTGGCCCTGGGCGCCGCCGCCTGCTCGACCTCGACCTCCGGCCCCACGTCCGCAGGGCAGGGCCCAGGGGGAATGCGGGTGGGCCCGGGCGTGGACCGGGCCACCCGGACCGTGACGCTCGGGGCCCTGACCCCCATCTCGGGGCCGGTCGCGGTGATCGGCACACCCCTGACCTACGGCCAGCAGGCCTACTTCCGCGACGTGGACGCCAGGGGCGGGATCGCCGGGTGGAAGGTGCGCCTCGACGTGGCCGACACCCGCTACGACGCCCAGACCCAGGTGCAGGAGTACGACCGGATAGCCCCCGACGTCGCCTTCGTCGGCCAGTCCCTCGGCAGCCCCACCACCCAGGCCATCGAGTCGCTGGCCGCCTCCGCCGGCATCCTGGTCGGCACCGCGGCCCAGGACTCGGCGTTCGTCAACCAGCGGGTCAACGCGGTGATCGGCACCCCCTACGCCGTCGACATGGCCAACGCCATGCACTTCGTGGCGCAGCACCGACCCGGGGCCAGGGTGGGCTTCATCTACCAGAACGACGCCTACGGCGCCGACGGCCTCAAGGGCTTCACCGCCGGCGCCGCCGCCGACCACCTGGACAGGGTGGCCACCGCCAGCTACCAGCCCTCCGACACCTCCTTCACCGCCCAGGTCCTGGCCATGCGCCAGGCCGGCGCCAACGTGGTGGCCCTGACCGCCCTGCCCACGCCGGCGGCCACCATGGTGGCCACCGCCGCCTCCATGGGCTACCACCCCCAGTGGGTGTTCCAGCTGTCGGCGTGGTCGGAGTACCTGATGAGCTCGACGGGCGCCCAGGGCGGGGTCGCCACCCCCGTGGCCCCGGCCCTGGCCGGCGTGTGGGTCCTCGGCTACCTGGCCCAGTGGGGGGACCCGTCGGTGCCCGGCATGGCCCGCTTCCTGGCCGACCAGAGGCGGTACTTCCCCACCCAGGTGCCCGACAGCTACTTCATCTACGGGTACTGCCTGGCCGAGATGGAGGGCGACGTCCTGGCCGCCGCCATCGCCGCCAAGGACCTGACCCGCCCCGGCTTGCTCGACGCCAAGCTACACCTGGGCAGGGTGGACTTCGGCGGCCTCATGCCGGCGGCGGACTACACGCCGGCCCTCGGCCCGGCCGACCGGGAGACCACCGTCTCCCAGGTCGACCCGTCGGTGCCCGGCTACCTGCGGACCATCCAGCCCTACTTCACCTCGCCGGCGGCCACCGCCATGACGTTTGCCCGCGGCTGACCGCACGCCCCCCCGGCTGACCGCACGCGCCCGCGGCTGACCGCACGCCCCCCCGGCTGACCGCACGCCCCCCCGGCTGACCGCACGCCCCCCCGGCTGACCGCACGCCCCCCCGGCTG
>JBOGGP010000202.1:0-4801 GCA_050744105.1 Acidimicrobiales bacterium | reverse complement strand
GTCCCCAGCCCCAGGGTGCGGGCCGCGGTGGCCACCTCCGCCATCATGGTCTCGTTGGATGCCCGCCGGACCCGATAGGAGTAGCTGGTCAGATGGGTGGCCTTGGGCAGGGCCACCAGCCCGAGCGCCAGGCCGAGGCCCGGGTCGCCGCCCAGGGCCTCCACGTTGGTGACCCTGCCCTTGCGGGCGCACTTGGCCAAGAGCAACGAGCCAATCGAGTGGAACGCGGAGAGGACTCTGGTCCCCGGATAACCGGCGGCCTTGATCGCTTCGTGGACCTTGAGGTCGGCCATGGCCCCCAAGAGCAGGTACAGCCCGGCGTGGTCACACTCCAGGCGTGTCCCGGTGGGCCAGGGATCTACCACCCCGGCTCTGACCGGCTCCAGGCGCGGCGCCGGTCCCGCAGATGCGCTGGCCCGCTCCAGGCGCTCAAGGCCCTCGGCTCTGAGGATCGCCCACACCGTCTGGGCCGACACCGGAGAGCCCTCCATGGTCAGCCGCTCGGCGATCTCGGTGATCGAGGCATCCCTGGCCCGCAGCACCAGCACCTTGTCCTTGAGCCGGGCGACCTTGCGTGGACCCTTGGGGCCCGGCTTGGAGGACACGAAGAAGCCGGTGCGCCCCGACCTCAGCTCGGCGGCGAGCTGGTGCACCGTCGCCGGGCTGTAGCCGAAGCGGGCTGATACCTCCTCGGCTCCGGCCCCCTCCACGAAGTAGCACCGCAGGGCCTCATAACGGCGCTGCGCTGGGATGCCCGGCTCGGTGAAGAACTCGGCTCCGGCCCTCATACCTCAGGCGATCTTTCGCAACGCCATCCCATCATTGTAGAGTCCTAGCAACCACAGGTGGTGGATGCTCAGGAGCCCGCCACCTAGATACTCCCTGGTAACTACCTCGTTGTCATCTGGCTCCCAGACCGGACGGAGTCCTAGGCAGCCGAAACCACTGGCACGGACCGAGCCGCCGTTGCAGAAGTCTCCCTCCATCTCCGGCTCTGCCAACGTCGCCACACAGCCAGGCACCAGGGAAGTTGCTGAAGAAGACCTCGCTATCTGGAGGTGATCAACAGGGGCCGAGGATCGAGGCTAACGCCTCGGCGATGAGCTGGGTCCAGTCTGGCCGCCCTCGGGAGTGGCCGGTCGTTCGGGCAGCTACCGGGAGCAGCTTGGCAGCGAGCTGTCGCCGGGCAGCGGCCTCGGAAATACCAAATCGGTCGGCTCGCTTCTGGAGATGAGGGCTGAAACCTGGCGGATCCTGTCGCGGGAAGTCAGAGGCAAGGCACCTGCGCTATGTCCTCGGGGATGCTCGGGGCTTGACTGAAGCGGTGAGGATCGACGTCGAGGACTCGGGCGAGGACATCTACCTGGTCATCAGTCGGGACCTTGTGTCCACGGAACAAGTCGGTGACGTCGCTTGGCGTGAAGCCAAGGGTCTCGGACAGCGTTGCCACCGAGACACCGATCTCTTGGGCCCTGGCTCGCAGGTCGATGGGATCGGCCACGTCGTCATCGGTCCATCGAGCAAGAGCTAGACGCCCAACGATGGCGGCCAAGCTGACGTACTCGGAGATCGCAGCATCAGCGGAGGACAGCATCGGTTGTGGCGCCGGCTTGTGGCGCCGGCTTGTGGCCGCGGTACCTTTGGGACATGGCGCAGGAGCTGCCCGGCGCGTACCACCGGGAGCTGGAGCGCCCCGACATCGCACTGGCCACCCTGTCGGCCTGCTGCCCGAGGCCATCGGCAAGGCGACCAAAGTGCTCCTCACCGGCGCCCCGGACCTGTCCGCGTCTGTCACCCGCTGACGGCAGCTCGTCGCCGAGCTCTACTCCGACGTGGACGGCACCATCGAAACGGTGATGGCCCGGCAGGCACCGGTGGCTGGCGAGCTCAGGATTGTCATGCGTGAGTGCGGGTCGTGCCCGAGGTCCGCGACGCGCTGTGACTGGTCGCCTGGCTCGGGTCACGGGCCGCCCTGGCCGAGGCGATGAGCCCGAGGATCCGCCGGCTGACCTCGGCGCTCGGGACGGGTACCTCGGCGGCCTGGGAGGCCATCGACCACCTGTGGCGGGAACGCTCGGTCCAGGGCCAAGACAGCCTGTGGGCCCGGGAGACGCGCCGTCCTAGACTCACTCGGCGCTGGTCGCGGAGGTGGCGGCCGGTGGCATGGCCGCCGAAGCGGCCATCGACATGGCCCTGGTCGTCGCCACCTCCGACCGCCTCGCCCGCCACGCATGGGCAGCCGGCCGCTTGGTGGGCGCCCTGGCCCGGCCTCTGGTAGCGCCGGGCGGGCCCTAGTCTTTGGAAATGGAGCCTTTGGAAACGGAGCCTTTGGAAACGGAGCCTTTGGACATGGAGTCTTTTTGAGGATGGCACCCGAGGTGACGAAGTCAGAAGAGCAGTGGAAGGCCGAGCTGACCAGGGAGCAGTACAAGGTGCTGCGCAAGGCCGGGACCGAGCGGGCATTTACGGGCAAGCATGTCGACAACCACGACGACGGCACCTACCGTTGCGCGGCGTGCGGGGCCGTGCTGTTCGACTCGGGGACCAAGTTCGACTCCGGCACGGGCTGGCCCAGCTTTACCGAGCCGGCGGTGGCCGAGGCGGTCGAGCTGGTGAGCGACCGCAGCCACGGCATGGCCCGCACCGAGGTGCGGTGCCGGCGCTGCGGCAGCCACCTGGGCCACGTCTTCGACGACGGCCCGGGCCCGACGGGCCAGCGCTACTGCATGAACTCGCTGTCCCTGGACTTCCAGCCCCGGCCCTGACGGGCCAGGCCTGAGCGGCGCCCCTTGACCGCCCCCGGGCCCGCCGCCCTGGGCCGGGGGGTGGTGGTGACGGCTGGCCAGGAGCCTCCGGCGCCGTGGGCCGAGGCGCCGGTGGTGACCGTCGGCGAGGCCGCCCTGGCCGACCCGGCCGGCGTGGTGGCCACCCTGCACGGCCACTGGGCGCGCCGCCGGCCGGTGGTGGTGGCACTGGCCGTCGACCCGGCCCGATTCCGCCGGCCCCGCGCCCAGGAGGTGGAGCCGTGGCGGCTCGACGCCGGCCACGAGGTCTGGGAGGACCGGCTCCAGTTCCTGGTGTGGGCCAACAACTACGACGGCCGCGGCGACGGCGCGCGGTGGTGGTGGGCCCGCAAGGCGGCGCGCCTGGGCGCGGCTGAGCACCCCGGCGGCCACGGGCCCGGCGACGTCACCCTGGGCAGCGGCCAGGCGGCATGGATCGACGGCGGCCCGCGCGCCCCCTTTCCCCCCGACTGCCTCCAGGGGGCGGTAGTGGTGCATCGCGACTCGGTAGAGCTCGGCCGCCTGACCGTGAGCCCGCCGCCCGCCGCCCCCCGCGCCGCCCTGGCTCCCGACCAGCTGGCCGCCGTGGCCCACGGTGCCGGCCCGGCCCGCATCATCGCCCCGGCCGGGTCGGGCAAGACCCGGGTGCTCACCGAGCGCCTCCGCCACCTGGTGGTCGACCGGCGCTGGGAGCGGGAGTCCACCCTGGCCGTGGCCTACAACAAGCGGGCCCAGGAGGAGCTCGACGCCCGCACCGCCGACCTGGCGCCGCGCACCCGCACCCTCAACTCGCTCGGCTACGCCGTCCTGGCCGACGCCCGGGGCCGCCCGCCCCAGGTCGTGACCGAGCGCGACGCCCGCCAGCTGGTCGAGCGCCTGGCGCCGCTCGGCCGGCGCCGGGCCAACACCGACCCGGTGGCCCCCTACATCGAGGCCCTGGGCCGGGTCCGCCTGGCCCTGGTCGACCCCGACAAGGTCGAGGCCGAGCGCGACGACGTCACCGGCCTGGCCGAGATGTTCCCCCGGTACCGGGCGGAGCTGGCCGCAGCCGGGACGGTGGACTTCGACGAGCAGATCTACGGGGCGGTGGAGGCGCTCCTCGCCAACGGGGAGCTGCGGGCCCGCCAGCAGGCCGGGTGCCGGCACCTGCTCGTCGACGAGCTCCAGGACCTGACCCCGGCCCACGTCCTGCTGCTGCGGCTGCTCGCCTCGCCGGTCCTCGACGTCTTCGGGGTGGGCGACGACGACCAGGTCATCTACGGCTACGCCGGGGCCGACCCGGGCTTCCTGATCGACTACGGGAGGTACTTCCCAGGGGCGGCCAGCCACTCCCTGGAGGTCAACTACCGCTGCCCGCCGCCGGTGGTGGAGGCCGCCGCCAACCTGCTGAGCCACAACCGGCGCCGGGTGCCCAAGACGATCCGGGCCGGCCGGCAGGCGACGGGGGAGGGTGGGTCGGGGGTGGCGGTGCCCAGCGCGTTCTCGGTGTCGAGGCATGTGGGGAAAGGGGGCGCCGCCGCCCTGGTCGGGCTGGTCCAGGGCTGGACCGCCGGCGGCGTGGCGAGCGGGGAGGTGGCCGTGCTGGCCCGGGTCAACTCGCTCCTGCTCGCCCCCCACGTGGCCCTGGTCGATGCCGGCGTCCCCGTCGCCTCCAGCCTGCGCCCCGAGGTGCTGGAGCGCACCGGGGTGCGAGCCGCCCTGGCCTACCTGCGCCTGGCCACCGCCCCCGACGGCGATCTGGCCACCGCCGACATCGTGGAGGTCCTGAGGCGGCCGAGCCGGGGGCTGTCGCAGTGGTTTGCCGACCGCCTGCGGCGCCGGCGGGCGTGGTCGGTCACCGCCCTCGCCGCGCTGGCCGCCGGCCTCGGGGGCAAGGACGCCGGAAAGGGGGACCGGCTGGTGGCCGACCTGTCCACCGTGCGTGCCGTGGCCGGGGGGCGGGGGAGCGGCCGGCGGGGGAGCGGCCGCGGGGGAGCGGCCGGCGGGGGAGCGGCCGGCGGGGGAGCGGTGGCGGGGGT
>JBOGGP010000201.1:0-4842 GCA_050744105.1 Acidimicrobiales bacterium | reverse complement strand
CTTGCGCACCCGGTGGTGCAGGCGGGCCCGGGCCCGCTGCTTGTCCTTGCTGCTGATGGTCATCGGTTGCACCTCGCTGCGCTGGTGATCCTGGCCGCCGCCGGGGAGGGCCCCATCACTTGGCCGCCTTGCCGGCCTTGCGGATGACCCGCTCGCCGGCGTAGCGGACGCCCTTGCCCTTGTAGGGCTCGGGCTTGCGGATCTTGCGGATGTTGGCCGCCACCTGACCGACCAGCTCCTTGTCGATGCCTCGCACGCTGATACGGGTGGGGGCGGGCACCTCGAAGGTGACCCCGGGGGGTGCCTCGAAGTGGACCGGGTGGCTAAAGCCGAGAGCCAGCTCCAGGGCGGCGTCGCCCCGGGCGGCGGCCCGGTAGCCCACGCCGACGATCTCCAGGTCCTTGTTGAAGCCGTCGGTGACCCCCACCACCATGTTGGCCACCAGGGTGCGGGTCAGGCCGTGCAGGGCCCGGTTGGCCCGCTCGTCGTTGGGACGCTGGACCACCAGGGTGCCGCCCTCGGGCGCCACGCTGATGTCGCCGGGCAAGGCCCGCGCCAGCGTGCCCCGGGGGCCCGTGACGGTCACCCGGCGGTCGGCCACCGTCACCTCCACGCCGGCCGGCACGGGGATCGGGGATCTTCCGATGCGAGACACGGCTAGCGCCCCCGCCCGGCGGCGGGCTGCCCGGCGGCGGGCCGGGCCGGGGGCCCGGTGATCACCACACGTAGCACAGGACCTCGCCTCCCATCCGGCGGCGGTGGGCCTCACGGTCGGTCATGAGGCCCTGGCTGGTCGACAGCACGGCGACGCCCAGGCCGCCGAGGACGCGCGGCAGGCGGTCGGCACCGGTGTAGACCCGTAGGCCGGGCTTGGACACCCGACGGAGGCCCGAGATGGTACGGGACCGGTCGGGGGCGTACTTCATCCGGATCTCGAGCACACGGCCCGGCCGGTCGCCGGCGCTGGACACCTCGAAGCCGTCGATGTAGCCCTCCTTGACCAGGACGGCGGCCAGGGCCTCCTTCAGCTTGGACGACGGCATCCTCACGCTGTCGTGCATGGCCACGTTGCCGTTGCGGATGCGCGTCAGCATGTCGGCGATCGGGTCGGTCATGGTCATGGCCTCACCCCTACCAGCTCGCCTTGGTGACGCCGGGCACCTCGCCGGCGTGGACCAGCTGGCGCAGGCAGATCCGGCACAGGCCGAACTTGCGGAAGACCGAGTGGGGCCGGCCGCACCGGCGGCACCGGGTGTAGGCCCGGACCTTGAACCTCGGCTTGTGCTGCTGCTTGATCACGAGCGCCTTCTTGGCCATCAGGGTCTGTGTGCTGCCTTCCTAGAGTTGACCGTCGCGACGGAACGGGAAACCGAAGGCGTCGAGCAGGGCGCGGCCTTCGTCGTTGGTCCGAGCGGTGGTGACAATGGTGACGTCCATTCCCCGCGGGGCATCGATCTTGTCGTAGTCGATCTCGGGGAAGATGAGCTGCTCGCTCACCCCGAAGGTGTAGTTGCCGCGGCCGTCGAAACCCTTGGCGGGCAGGCCACGGAAGTCGCGGATGCGGGGGATGGCCAGGCTGACCAGCCGGTCGAAGAACTCCCACATCCGGTCGCCCCGAAGGGTGACCTTGACCCCGATGGCGTTGCCCTCCCGCAGCTTGAAGCCGGCGACCGACCTCTTGGCCCGGGTGACGAGAGGCTTCTGGCCGGTGATGGCGGTAAGGTCGCGGACCGCCCCCTCGAGCAGCGAGGGCTGCTGGGTGGCCCGGCCCACCCCCGAGTTGATCACGATCTTCTCGAAGCGGGGCACCATCATGATGTTGGGCACGCCGAGGCGGTCCTTGAGCTGGGGCCGCACCTCCCTGTCGAAGCGCTCCCGCAGGCGGGGGCGGGCGCCGGCGCCGGCCACGGTCGCCGTCACAGCTCCTCCCCGCACTTCCGGCAGACGCGGACCTTCGTCCCGTCGTCGCCCACGGAGAAGCCGATCCGGGTGGGACCGTCCTTTTTGCAGATGATCGACACCGACGAGGCGTGCAGCGGCATGTCCTTGTCGATGATCCCGCCCTTGATCCGGGCCTGGGTCTGGCGCTGGTGGCGCTTGGCCACGTTGATACCCTCCACGATGACCTTGTTGACCTTGGGCATGACCCGCATGATCGTGCCCCGCTCGCCTCTCTCCTTGCCGGCGCGGACCTCGACCATGTCGCCCTTGCGGAGCTTCATCTTGGCCGAGGTGTCCCGGTGCGGTCCGCGTGCCATGGTCAGAGCACCTCGGGGGCCAGCGAGACGATCCGCATGAACCGCTTGTCCCGCAGCTCGCGGCCCACCGGGCCGAAGATCCGGGTGCCGCGGGGCTGGCTCTGGTCGTTGATGAGCACGGCGGCGTTCTCGTCGAAGCGGATGTAGCTGCCGTCGGGGCGGCGCTTCTCCTTTTTGGTGCGCACCACGACGCAGCGCACGACCTCGCCCTTCTTGACGTTGGCCCCCGGGATGGCGTCCTTGACGGTGGCGACGAAGACGTCCCCGATCGACGCGTAGCGGCGCTTGGAGCCGCCCAGGACCTTGATGCAGAGGACCTCCTTGGCCCCTGAGTTGTCGGCCACCCGCAGCCTGCTCTCCTGCTGGATCATCGCCGGCTACCTCGCCCGCTCGACGACTTCGACGATGCGCCACCGCTTGAGCTTGGAGACCGGCCGGGTCTCGGCCACCCGCACCCGATCGCCGGTACGGCCCTCGTTGCCGGGGTCGTGGACGTAGAGGCGCTTGGTGCGCTGCACGGTCTTGGCGTAGCGGGCGTGGCGGACCCGCTCCACCACCGCCACCACCGCCGTCTTGTCCATCCTGGTGGACACGACCAGGCCCTCTCGCACCTTGCGGGGATTGGGCCGGCGCCCCACGGCTGGCACCGCCTCGCCGGCTGCTGGCACGGCCTCGCCGGCAGCTGGCACGGCCTCGCCGGCAGCTGGCACGGCCTGGCCTGGCGCCGGCGTCTCGTCGGATGGGGTCAGGTCTGTCATCGGTTGGTCACCTCGGCGGCCTCCAGGGCCTCGGCGGCCTCGATCTCTCGCTCTCGCAGCAGGGTCAGGATGCGAGCCACGTCCTTGCGCACGTGGCCGACGCGCGACGAGTTGTCCTGCTTGCCGGTGGCCACCTGGAAGCGGAGGTTGAACAGCTCCACCCGGGCGTCGGCCAGGCGCACCTCCAGCTCCCCGTCGTCGAGCTCTCGCAGCTCCTTGCCGGTAGCCATCACACGCTCACCTCCTCCTGGGCGGCGCGGACCACGAAGCGGGCCTTCATGGGCAGCTTCTGGATGGCCCGCTCCATGGCCGAGCGGGCCAGGGCCTCGTTGACCCCGCCCAGCTCGAAGAGGATCCGCCCGGGCCGGACCACGGCCACCCAGAACTCGGGGTTGCCCTTGCCCGAGCCCATGCGGGTCTCGGCCGGCTTGGCGGTGACCGGCTTGTCGGGGAAGACACGGATCCACACCTTGCCGCCGCGGCGGATGTGGCGGGTCATGGCGATACGGGCGGCCTCGATCTGGCGGGCGGAGACCCAGGCCGGCTCGAGGGCCTGGATGCCGAACTCGCCGAAGGCCACCGTGGTGGCCCCCTTGGCCTGACCGGTCAGGCGGCCGCGGTGCTGCTTGCGGCGCTTGACCTTGCGGGGCATCAACATGGCTCAGGCGTCCCTCGGAAAGTGCGGCGCCTCGTGGTGCTCGCCGCGGGTGCGCCGCTCGATCTCCTCTTCCTCGGCGAGCAGTCGCTCCAGCTCGGGGTCGACGCTCACGATGGGGCGGTTGTCGTCGCCGTGGTCGGCGGCCGGCTCACCTGCTCCCTCGACGGCCTGGCCGTAGCCGCCCCCGGCGCCGGCCTCGTCGCCCACCTCGCCGGCGACCGGCGCCGAGCCCGGCTCGCCCATCTCTGCCCGCCGCCGTCCGCCGCCGGCCGAGACGATCCGGCGGCGCCCCGGGCCCGACGTCTCACCCACGGCCATGGCCGCCTCGCGGCTGATCTTGTCCTCGCTGGACACCTTGTAGGGCAGGATGTCGCCCTTGTAGATCCACACCTTGACGCCGATGCGGCCGTAGGTGGTCTTGGCCTCCCGGAAGCCGTAGTCGATGTCGGCCCGCAGGGTGTGCAGGGGGACACGGCCCTCCCGGTAGAACTCCCGCCGGCTCATCTCCGACCCCCCGAGGCGGCCGGCGCACTGGACCCGGATGCCCAGGGCGCCGGCCTTCTGGACGGTCTGGACGGTGCGCTTCATGGCCCGGCGGAAGCTGACCCGTCCGGCCAGCTGGTCGGCGATGCCCTGGGCCATCAGGGCGGCGTCGAGCTCGGGCTGCTTGATCTCCTGGATGTTCAGCTGGACCTTGGGGTTTTTGGTCATCTCGGCCAGCCGGGTGCGCAGGCGGTCGGCCTCGGCCCCCCGGCGGCCGATGACGATGCCGGGCCGGGCGGTGTGGACGTCGATGCGCAGCCGGTCCCGCGTGCGCTCCACCTCGATGCGGCTGACCGCCGCCCGCTCCAGCTGGGTGGACAGGTAGTTGCGGATCTCCCAGTCCTCGATCACGTAGTTCTGGTAGTCACGGTCGTTGAACCAGCGCGACTTCCAGTCGGTGGTGACGCCGAGGCGAAACCCGTAGGGGTTGACCTTCTGACCCATCTGCTACTCGCTTCCCTTGTCGGTGTCCGGTTGCTCCCCGCCCGCCGGCTCGACCGACTCCTCGATGTCCTGGCCTGCCCCGGGCTCGATGGCCGGCGGCTCGACGGCCGCCTGCTCGTCGCCCCCGGGCCCCTCCGCCCCGGGCTCGGTCAGCGGTGCCGAGCCGGGCTCGCCGCCGCGC
>JBOGGP010000200.1:0-4863 GCA_050744105.1 Acidimicrobiales bacterium | reverse complement strand
GCTCGGGGCGACGATCGGGCCCGCCGGCGGTAGCCTCGGCGGGCCAGCCAGGAGGCGGCCGGAAGGGAGAGTCGTGATCGACGAGTCGGTGATCGGCCGGGTGCTGGGCGTCGCCCTGCAGACCGGGGGGGAGTTCGCGGAGATCTTCGCCGAGGACCGGCGGGGCACCGGGGCTCGCCTGGACGACGGCCGGGTGGAGGACCTGTCGTCGGGGCGCGAGCGCGGCGCCGGGATCCGGGTGGTGGCCGGCGACACCACCGGCTTCGCCCACACCGCCGACCTGTCCGAGGCGGGCCTGGTGGCCGCCGCCCACGCGGCGCGGGCGGCGGCTCGCAGCGGCGGGGGCGGGGTGCGCCAGGTGGCCCTGAGCACGGTCGAGGCGCCGGTGCCCAACCGCTTCGAGATCCTGCCCGAGACCGTCGGCAAGGCGACCAAGGTGGAGCTGCTGCGCCGGGCCGACGAGGCGGCCCGCTCGGGTGCCGGTCGGGCGGCGGCGGCGGCCGGGATGGGCCAGGGGGGCGCCGGCGGCTCCATCCGCCAGGTCAGCGCGTTCTACGGCGACAGCCGCCGGCGCATCCTGGTGGCCAACAGCGACGGCGTCCTGGCCAGCGACGACCAGGTCAAGACCCGCTTCATGGTCTCGTGCGTGGCCCTGGGCGACACCGGCATGCAGACGGGACGGGAGTCGATCGGGGCCACCGTGGGCTTCGAGCTCTTCGACACCCACCAGGTGGAGGAAATGGCCAGGGCGGCCGCGGCCAGCGCCCTGACCAAGCTGGCCGCCCGGCCGGCGCCGTCGGGGACCCTGCCGGTGGTGATCAAGGCGGGCAGCGGCGGGGTCTTGTTCCACGAGGCCTGCGGCCACGGCCTGGAGGCCGACCACATCGCCAAGGACGTCTCGGTCTTCGCCGGCCGGGTGGGCGAGATGGTGGCCAGCCCGCTGGTCACCCTGGTCGACGACGGCACCATGGGCCCCGAGTGGGGGGCGCTGGCCGTCGACGACGAGGGCCACCCGGCCGCCCGCAACGTGCTGATCTCGGGCGGTGTGCTCACCGACTACATGTGGGACTGGCTGCGGGCCCGCAAAGAGGGCCGGCCCAGCTCGGGCAACGGCCGGCGGGAGAGCTACCGCCACCTGCCCATGGTGCGCATGACCAACACCTTCGTCACCAACGGCACCGAGGATCCCGACGAGATAATCGCCCAGACGCCCCACGGCGTGTACGTAGCCCAGCTGGGCGGCGGCCAGGTCAACACGGCCACGGGCGACTTCGTCTTCGGGATGACCGAGGCCTACCTGATCGAGGGCGGCCGCATCACCGAGCCCCTGCGCGACGCCAACCTGATCGGCAACGGGCCGCAGGTGCTGGCCAACATCGACGTCGTCGGCAACGACTTCGCCATGGGGTGGCCCGGGACCTGCGGCAAGCAGGGCCAGGGGGTCCCCGTGGGCGACGGCCAGCCCACCCTGCGGGTGACGGCACTGACCGTCGGGGGTACGGCCCAGTGACCGACCGGGCCGGCCCGAGCGGGCCGGCGGACGCCGCCGCCGAGCTGCTGGCCCTGGCCACCCGGGTGGCCGGCTGGGCCCGCGACGGCGAGCAGGTCGAGGCCTACGTGGCCCGGGGCCGCGAGGCCGAGGTGCAGGTCTACGAGGGAGCCGTGGAGTCCCTGTCCTCGGCCCACAGCGCGGGGATAGGCATCAGGGTGATCGCCGGCGGCCGCCAGGGCTTTGCCTACGCCGGGTCCCTGGACGCCGACGTCATCGCCGAGACGATGGCCGAGGCCCGGGACAACTCGCGCTTTTCGAGCCCCGACGAGTGGGTGGGCCTGGCCGAGCCCGACGGCGCCGCCCCGGTGGAGATGGACCTGTGGCGCGACGAGCTCGAGGAGTTCGCCACCTCCGACAAGGTGGCCAGGGCGCTCGAGCTCGACGCCGCCGTGCGGGCCGGCGACCCCCGCATCCGCCAGGTCGAGGCGACCGAGTGGGGCGATGGCGCCGGCGCATCCGCCGTGGCCACCAGCACCGGGATCGCCGCGTTCACCCGCCGCACCTCGTGCTACCTGGCCACCCACGCCATCGCCGGCGAGGGCACCGACACCCAGACGGGCGCCGGCTACTCGGTGGGGCGCGGCCCGTCCGAGCTGGACCTGGCCAAGGCGGCCGGCGACGCCGTCGAGCGGGCCACCCGCCTGCTCGGGGCGACCAAGCCGCGCAGCGGCCGCCTCACCGTGGTGCTCGAGCCCCGCATCACCGCCAGCTTGCTGTCGATACTGGCCGGGACCCTCGACGGCGAGTCGGTGCTCAAGGGCCGGTCGCTCTTCGCCGACCGGCTGGGCGAGGAGGTCTCGGTCGCCTGCCTCACCCTGGTCGACGACCCCACCGACCCCGACGCCTACGGGGCCGCCCGCTTCGACGCCGAGGGCCTGGCGTCCCGCCGCAACGTGCTCATCTCGGGCGGGGTGCTCGACCGCTTCCTCTACAACAGCTACTCCGCCCGGCGAGCGGGCACCACTTCGACGGCGTCGGCGGTGAGGGCCGGCTACCGCAGCGGACCTGGCACCGGCGCCCGGGCCCTGGCCGTGCTGCCCGGCCAGGCCAGCCCCGAGGAGATCGTGGCCGGCGTAGACGACGGCCTGCTCGTGCAGTCGGTGTCGGGCCTCCACTCGGGGGTCAACGCCGTGAGCGGGGACTTCTCCGTCGGCGCCGAAGGGTTGCGCATCCGGGGCGGCGAGCTGGCCGAGCCCGTCCGGGAGTTCACCATCGCATCCACCATCCAAAAGATGCTGGCCGGAGTGCTGGCCATCGGCTCCGACCTCGAGCGCCTGCCCTCGTCGGCCGCGGGGGTCACCCTGGCCCTGGCCGACGTGTCACTGAGCGGGGCGTGAGGACGCCCATCGCCACTTCGTCGAGGAACGGTTCTAGCCTGGTGGGCGTGCCGCTCTTCTCCCGCCACAGAGCCGGGATGCCCACGCCCGACAGCGCCCTGCCCGGGCGGCCCACGGCCGTGGCCGTGCCGGCCACCCACCACGTCAACGGCCATACGATCAGCCCGCCCTTCCCCGAGGGCCTCGGTCGGGCCGTCTTCGCCATGGGCTGCTTCTGGGGGGCAGAAAAGAACTTCTGGGAGCAGCCCGGCGTGTGGACGACGGCGGCGGGCTACGCCGGCGGGTACACGCCCAACCCCACCTACGAGGAGGTGTGCAGCGGTCGCACCGGTCACGCCGAGGCCGTCCTGGTCGTCTTCGACCCCCAGGCCACGACCTACGAGGCCCTGCTGGCGACGTTCTGGGAGGACCACGACCCCACCCAGGGGATGCGCCAGGGCAACGACCGGGGCAGCCAGTACCGCTCGGCCGTCTACACCACCACCGACGCGCAGCTGGCCGCCGCCGAGGCGTCCAGGGATGCCTTCCAGCAGATGCTCACCGTCGCCGGCTTCGGCTCGATCACCACCGAGATCGCGCCGGCGGGCGAGTTCTACTACGCCGAGGGCTACCACCAGCAGTACCTGGCCAAAAATCCCGGGGGCTACTGCCCGGTCCACTCGACAGGCGTCTCCTGCCCCGCCGGCCTCGCCGGGGCCGGCTGAGCAGGGGCCTGATGGCGGGGTGACCTCACATGGTGGTGTCGATGGCTGTTGAGATGACCCATCGGGCGGAGCCTTTCACCTATGACGACCTTGAGGGCATGCCTGACGATGGCTACCGGCGGGAGATCATCGGCGGGAGCCTCATCGTGACTCCGTCACCGGCAGGCGGCCACCAGCGGGTGACTGGGAACCTGTTTGCAATCCTGCGGGGATTGGAGACCGCCGATGTGATGGCGATAGTCGCACCGTACGACTGGAAGCTTCCCGACGGGGGCAGCGTGGTACCCGACATGATGGTCATCAGGCGCGAGGACTTCGACCAAAGGGGGCCGCTGCCTGCCTCAGCGGTACCTCTTCTCGTCGTGGAGGTGCTGTCTCCGTCCAACGCCGCCCAGGACCGGGCGCTCAAGCGTGACCTCTACGAGCGCCTGGGCGTCCCCGCCTACTGGATCGTCGAGCCCTTGAGGCCGTCGCTGCTGGCGCTGCGCCTGTTCGAGGGTCGCTACCAGGTCGAGTTTGACGGCCGCAGTACCTTTCGGACGGACTGGCCGTTCCCGCTCCACGTGGACCTGGCCGAGCTGGCTTGGTAGCGGACACAGCGCGTGAGACGACGGAGACTGGTGGCACCAGCAGTACCTGGCCAAAAATCCCGGGGGCTACTAAGACGAGCGTTGCTTCGTTGACTCTGTTGAGGGTCTTGACCAGCGTGAATACTCAAAATTCAGTCAACGAAGCAACGCTCGCCTTGGTACTGCCCGGTCCACTCGACAGGCGTCTCCTGCCCCGCCGGCCTCGCCGGGGCCGGCTGAGCAGGGGCCTGATGGCGGGGTGACCTCACATGGTGGTGTCGATGGCTGTTGAGATGACCCATCGGGCGGAGCCCTTCACCTATGACGACCTGGAGGACATGCCTGACGATGGCTACCGGCGGGAGATCATCGGCGGGAGCCTCATCGTGAGCCCGTCGCCGGCGGGCGGCCACCAGCGGGTGACGCTGAACCTGGGAACGCTCCTGCGTGCCGCAGAGACGACCGACGCGATGGCCATGGTGGCGCCGTACGACTGGAAGCTGCCCGACGGGGGCTGCGTGGTACCCGACGTGATGGTCATCAGGCGGGAGGACTTCGACCGTGACGGGCCGCTGCCCGCCTCAGCGGTACCTCTTCTCGTCGTGGAGGTGCTGTCTCCGTCCAACGCCGCCCAGGACCGGGCGCTCAAGCGTGACCTCTACGAGCGCCTGGGCGTCCCCGCCTACTGGATCGTCGAGCCG
>JBOGGP010000199.1:0-4877 GCA_050744105.1 Acidimicrobiales bacterium | reverse complement strand
GGCCTCCCCGGTGGCACCGACGCATTCGCCGCCGTCTACGCGGTGCGGCGTCGGGTCAGGCGCCGCCGGGGCGCCCGCGCCGCCGTGGGCGGCTGCCTGGTCACCGGGCTGGTCGCCGCCGCCGTGCTGGTCGGCAGCGGCGTCACCCCCGGGACGCCGGGGAGGCTGGCGACGCCGGCGCTCGGCCCGGCCTACCGCCTCACCGGCGCCCTGGTCAGCTTCGACGGCTGCGGGGACTACCTCGACTACATGCGGGCCCGGGCCACCGCCGAGGTCGGGCCGTACGGGTTGTCGCCCTACGGTGCAAAACCCTATGGAGGGAATGGGATCCTCTCCAACGCCCCCGCCTTTCTGGGCCCGGCGGGCGGGGCCGGGGCGGGAGGGATTGCCGCGGGCGGGGCGGCCCGCGCCCCAGCGGGCTCGCCTCCGGTCACGGCCTTCTCCCAGACCGACGACCAGGTGCCGGGCGTGGACGAGCCCGACACCGTCAAGACCGACGGGGCCAAGGTGGTCACCCTCCAGGGGTCCACGCTGTACGTCCTGGACACCTCCGCCCGTGTCCTGGGATCGCTCCAGCTACCGGGCGACGCCGGCGGCGGCCTCCTGCTCGACGGCGACCGGGCTGTCGTCCTTTCGTCTGGCGGCGCCGGCCAAGCAGCCGGGGAGGGACTCGTGCCCGCCCCGTCGTTGCCCTACCCGGGCGCCCCGATGGCCCGTGCCACCGTGGTCGACCTGTCCGATGCGGCCCATCCCCGCCTGGTACGCACGTTCGTCTTCGACGGCGTCATCGTGTCCGCCCGGCTGGTCGGCGGCCAGATCAGGCTGGTCGACCGCAGCGACGGCCCCCGTCTCAGCTTCGTCGACCCCTCCAGCACCGGGGATGCGTCGGCTGCCACCGGCGCCAACCGGAAGCTGATCGCGGCCAGCACGCTGGCCGACTGGCTTCCCGGCTATCAGGTGGCCAGCCCCGACGGCGCCAGATCCGCCCGCCAGCCGATCTCGTCGTGCGCGGCGGTGGCCCGTCCGGCGCAGGCCAGCGGCATCTCGACGGTGAGCGTCGTCGACCTGGACCCCCACGGCGACACCCTTGGGCCCGGCACCTCGGTGGTGGCCGCCGGCGCCATCGTCTACGCCACCGCCAGTCATCTCTACGTCGCTGGGCAGGCCCCTCCCGCCGGCGGCGGGGCCATCCCCTTCGGGTGCTGCGGCACCGTGGCGCCCACCGGGTCGTCGACCGCAATCTATGCCTTCGACACCCCCCCGGCCGGGCCGCCGGTCTTCACCGGGGCGGGCTCGGTCCCGGGATGGCTGGTGACCTCCTACGCCATGGACGAGGGGCCCGGCGGCCTGCTGCGCGTGGCCTCCACCGAGATGTCGCCGACCCGGACCACCGACGCCCAGGTGACCATCCTGCGCCTGTCGGGAGACAAGCTCGTCGCCGTGGGCACGGTCGCCGGCCTGGGCAACGGTGAGGCCATCAAGGCCGTGCGCTTCATCGGCCAATACGCCTACGTCGTCACCTACCGGTCCTTCGACCCCCTCTACGTCGTGGATCTCCGAGATCCGGCCAGACCTGCCGTCGCCGGCCAGCTCGACCAGCCCGGCTTCTCGGAGTTCCTCTACCCCCTCCCCGGCGGCCGCCTCATCGGCGTGGGTGTCCAGATCACCGCCAACGAGCCCTCTGGCCTGGTGGTGGCCACCTACGACGTCTCCGACCCGGCACAGCCGAGCCGCATCTCGTCGTCCTCCCTGGCCGGCGGGCAGTACGCCTACCAGGGCTACGATCCCCACGCCTTCCTGTACTGGCCGCCCTCCGACCTGGCCCTCCTGGCCCTGCCCGGGGGCGCCTACCAGGGCGGCGCGGGCGTGGCCGCCTACACCATCGGTGCCGGGGGTCAGCTCACCCGGGCGGCCACCCTCGGACACGGCTCGGCCGTCGCCACCCGCTCCGCGGTGATCGGCGCCCAGGTCTGGGTGGTCACCGCCACGGGGATCGTCACCGCATCCCTCTCCGACCTGGCGACCACCGCATGGCACCCCTTCTGAGACCGCTCCCGGAGCCGGCGACTAAGCATTTCGGGCTTCTCGTGACCTAGGACACATGTGGTGGAGGCCTTCGAAGACTGGTACCCCCGGGTGCACCCCCGGGTGGTGGGTGCGGTCTTCGCTGCCTGCGGCGACGTCGACGTTGCGATGGAGGCAACCGACGAGTCCGTTGCGAGGGCGTTGCCGCGCTGGAAGGAGGTGTCGGGGATGGCTTTTCCAGAAGCTTGGGTGTGCCGGGTGGCGATCAACGTGATGAGGCGGCGCCTGCGGCGGCGCTCGATGGAGGCCAGGCTGCTCGACCGCCGGCGGCGCAGCGCGGTGCCGGAGGCGCCGGCCAGCGAAGCGTACCCCGAGGTCTGGGTCAGGGACCTGCCCGAGCGCCAGCGCCTGGCGGTGGTCCTGCGCTACGTGGGCGACCTGCCCGAGGCAGGCATCGCCACCGCGCTGGGCGTGACCAGGGGGTCGGTGTCGGCTTCGCTGGCCACGGCCAGAGCCCGGTTGAAGGCAGTCCTCAACCACCTCGACGACGTCAACGACCTGGAGGCCCCTCATGCCTGATCTCGAACTGACACCGCTCGAACGCGCCGCCCGGCACCTCGTCGCTCACCCGGTGCGGCCGCCCACCCCGGTGGGAGCTCTGTCGAGCCGGGCCCGCCGCCGGCGCCGGCGCGTGGGGGCCGGGGCTCTCGCGCTGCTCCTCGGCGCCGGGGCCGCCGCCGGCGGCCTTGCCGCAGCCCGTGGCCATCACCGGCCGGCCGAGCGGTTACGGGTGGGCACCTCTACGTCACCGGTGATCGGCTACCCGTCTACCTTCCTGTCGTTGGCCACCACCGGGGCGGTGATCAGGGACGACAAGCTCGTCCGCTACGGCTACAACCTGCTCCAGGCCCGCTCCACCTCGACCGGGGCCGTCCAGCAGACCCTGCTGCGCAGCCTCGGTGAGATCGACGGCGTCGTTGCCCCGGACGGTTCGGTCCTGGCCGCCGTCGACTTCGGGTGCCGTTCGGTGATCGAGCGCATCGCTGCTGGGACCCTGCACGTCTCGGTGGTGCGCGGCATGGCCGGCTCGGTACAGGCAATCGCCCTGAGCCCTGACGGCTCGCAGCTGGCCTACCTCACCTACCCGGGCCCGTCTCGCCGGCCGTGCCTGCCGGCCAGCCAGCCGTCGTCCCCCCAGCCGATCAAGGTCAGCGCTGGCGCCGATGCGTTCCTGCCGAACGTCCTGGCCGTCGCCGACCTGGCTACCGGTGCGGTCCGCACGACACAGACCGAGACGCCCGGCCATCCTTTCGCGACGCCGTCTTGGAGCCCAGATGGCCAGCAGATCAGCGTCGCCTACCTGGGCGACGCCCAGGAGATCCTCGTCATGTCCTCGCACAGCCCCGACTTCGCCTCGGCGAAGCGCATTGCCGCTCCGGCCGGATGCGGCCTGGGCTCCCAGGCGTGGACGGCCGGCGGGATCGTGGCGGCGGAGGGCTGCGGGCCCAACTCCCCGGATCTGTCACCGAGTGAGCTCGTGGCGCTGGATGCCAGCGGGCGGGTAACCGAGCGCTGGCCGCTGCCTCCCTGCATCGACGGGACGACGTCAATCGTCGACGCCGGTCGCACCCACGTCCTGCTACTGGCGGGCATCGGCTACGGGTCCGGGCCGCCGTGCGGGGTGCCCGGACCGGGCATCAACACCTATTTGATCGCCACCCTCGACGGCCCCTCCCTGACCACGCTGGCCCAGATTCCCGCTACCGGCAACGGGTTCCGGGTCACCGCCTGGTAGAGGCCTGGGGAAAAGTCGACCGTGCCACGCCGGGGCTTCCCTACCGCGGCCATGCTCCGTGCAGGACCAGCTGGTCGACGGCCATGGCCCCGAAGAGCAGCGTCAGGTAGGTGATCGAGTAGGCGAAGAGCCTCATGGCCCGGGCCTCGCTGTGGTCCCGGCACAGGCGGACGGCCAGGACGGTGAAGGCTGCGCCGAGGACCATGGCCGTCGCCCAGTACAGGGCGTGCATCCGGGCCACGGCGCCGAAGGCGGCCGAGGTGGCCCACACCGCCACCGTGTAGGCCAGGATCTGGCGGGCCACCCGGGTGAAGGGGGCCACCACGGGCAGCATGGGGACGTCGACGGAGCGGTAGTCGTCCCGGTACTTGATGGCGAGGGCCCAGAAGTGCGGCGGGGTCCATACGAAGACCAGGGCGAACAGCACCAGGGGGGCGGCACTGATCGAGCCGGTGACCGCCGCCCACCCGACCAGCACGGGTACGGCGCCGGCCGCCCCGCCGACGACGATGTTGCTCGACGACGTGCGCTTGAGCCACAGGGTGTAGACGAACACGTAGAACAACGTGGCGCTCACCGCCAGCACGGCGGAGAGCAGGTTGACCAGGGCCCACAGCTCGGCGAAGGCGGCGACCTCGAGGCCGACGGCGAATCTCAGGGCGGCTCGGGGGGACATGACGCCGGTGACCAGTGGCCGGCGGGCGGTGCGCTTCATCACCGCGTCGATGTCCCGGTCGACGACCATGTTGACGGCGTTGGCGCCGCCGGCGGCCAGGCTGCCCCCGGCCAGGGTGGCGGCCATCAGCGCGACCGACGGCAGGCCACGGGCGGCGACGACCATGGTGGGCAGCGTGGTGACGAGCAGCAGCTCGACGATGCGCGGCTTGGTCAGGGCCACGTAGCCGGCCGCCACCTGCATCGCCGGCAACCGGGCCGGGCGGGCGCGGACCGCCGGGGTGGTGGCAGCCGGAGCCCTCAACGACATCGGCACCGAGACTACGGCGCGGCGGCGACGTTCGACAAAGCGGCCGGCCGCCGGCGGGCGGGGGTCAGCCGG
>JBOGGP010000198.1:0-4901 GCA_050744105.1 Acidimicrobiales bacterium | reverse complement strand
ACCACGACTGGCCGGCGTACTGGCGCCACCACATGGCCGAGGAGCACAAGCGCGTCCACCAGTCCCGCTACGCAGACGGCGTCATCCCACGGGCCGCTTGAGCGTTCCCTTGAGCGGAGCCGCACCCGTTCGATTCCACCTAGCCCCACTTTAAGTGACCTGGTGGGAGGCGGTTTATGGCCGGTTCGAGGGTCCGGGTGAGCGCAGCACGGGCGTGTTTAGCATGTCCCGGTCTGGCGGTGGGCGTGTGGTGTGTTGATGCAGGCCGAAGGGTATCTGTGTGCCACCGGAGATACTTGTTCAGGCTAGGGGAGGGATCGGGTTCCGTCGGATGTGGCACGGGTGAGGCACGCCGTGGATGTCTCGCCGGCCCACTGGACCGGCCCGAGCGAGGCTGAGCCTCGGGCGTCAGTCGGCTCCAGCAGAATGAAGTGGTTGGTCAGATGGGGCCAGGCCGCTCCCACGGCCTCGATGGCCCGAGGCAACGCGCCGAGGCTGAGCGGAGCCGTCGCCTGGAGGACGCGCCAGAGTGGGCCACCGACTAGGGCCGGATCACGGCGGGCCAACAGGGGGAGCCGACGGACCAGGTCGACGAGGGCGACGGCGATCTCCATGTCGGCGTAGCCCCGGTTGCGCTCCACAGCGACGACCCTGAGGTGGGCCTCGGCGGCCATCGATCGGTATTCGATCACGGATCGGTAGGCCACCTGGTATGCACCCGTGTGGTGCTCCACCCCGGAGCGAACGCCTGATTCTCGCAGGATGATCCGGCCGTGTGGCGCCAACTCGGCCAAGCGCATCAGCAGCGCCACCGCGTCGGGCCGATCCAGATACATCATGAGCCCGCCCAGCAGCACGCCGTCGAAGGGTCCGTCGAGGGTGACGGTCAGGGCGTCGGCCCGATGAAGCTCGACATTGGTCCGGCCCTTCAGACGGTTGGCAGCTGCGGCGAGCATGCCGGCGCTGGCATCCACCCCGACGACCCGGCGGTAGCGCTGGGCGAACAGCTCTGTCCAGGCCCCGGCACCACAGCCGGCGTCGAGGACCGCGGAGCGCGGCCCGAGGTCGGCAAACCAGAGATCTACGACGGCCCGCTCGAGAGCGAAGCGGTGCTCCACGCAGGCGGGAGGCAGCCCCTGTTCGTGGGCCATGTACGACGCCGCATCGGGTTCACGGGCGGCTTCCTCCCAATAGGCGCGCACGCGCGCGTAGTCGAGATGACGATCCTCGGCTGGGTCCATCGACACTTGCTCCCGACCCTAGCGTCGCTGTCCGTCCCGTGAACGGCGGATGAACACATCAACCAAAAAGTGGTAGAGTCCGTCAGGGTTCTGGTCTGAGATTTTCCTGGTCTTTGGATTGTTTGGACATCTGCGGCCGTTCCGCGAGGGTTTCGTTGAACCGGCAGCGCGCTTAATAGCTGCGTCGCCGTCGAGGAGCGTGGAGGCTCGTAGTGATGCAGACTGTAGGGAGCGCCGCCCCAGGGACGTTCCCGGAGGCCCTGCCCGAGGAGGGGCCAGTTCCGCGACGTGCGATGATCCTGGCGGCCGGCCTCGGCCAGCGCATGAGGCCCCTTACCGCCGACGTGCCCAAATGCCTCGTCGAGGTGAACGGCGAACCGATCCTGTTCCGGTCGCTGCGGGCCCTGGCCGGCGCAGGCGTGCGCGAGGCCGTCATCGTCGTCGGCTACGAGGCGGCTCAGGTCCGACGCAGGGTAGGGAGGCACTTCGCCGGCCTCGACATCGTCTACGTCGAGGCGCCGACCTTCGCCACGACCAACAACATCCGTTCGCTCTGGGACGCCCGGCGCTATTGCGACGAGGACATCCTCCTCATCGAGGGAGACGTTGTGTTCGATCGCGACGTCGTGGTCCGGCTGCCGAGCACTGCATCGAGAAGATGACCATCCCCGTGCCGTCGTTCAACGAGTACGAGAACGTGCTGCGGCCGGGCCAGCTCGATCGGGTCGCGCTCGATCCGGTCACTTTCGAGCTTGACCTCGACGCCTTCGCTGACTCCGCAGTCCGGGTCGGCTCAAATGTGGCGGTCCTCGTCACCCCCAACAACCCGACTGCGCTGTCGGTCGACCGCGTCTCTATCTTGGCCCTGGCGGACCGTCTGGCCGAGCACGGTTGCCGGCTCATCGTGGACGAGTCCTTCATTGAGTTCTCCCGGGAGGGACGAACGGCCAGCGTGGAGGGCGATGTCCAGGCCCACCCGAACCTGGTGGTCATCAAGAGCATGAGCAAGGTCTTTGGCATTGCCGGACTCCGGATCGGCTACCTCCTGACAGCGGACCGAGAGTTCGCCGAGACGGTCCGCTCCTACCTGCCCATCTGGAACCTCAACGGCATCGCTGAGTCCTTCCTCCGCCGAGTCGGTCGGTACCAGGGGGAGTTCGCGGCTAGCTGCCAGAACGTGCGGGACACCTGCCAGGAGTTCTATCGGGCGATGTGCGGGCTGCCCGGCCTGGCTCCTTTCCGTCCTGACGCGAACTTCGTATTTTGCAAGATCACCGCGCCGGACGTCACCGGACCGGAGCTCACCCGAAGGCTTTACGCCGAGTACGGCATCCTTATCAAAGGACTGCGCGACCAAAACTATGCCGGAGGCCGACCGCTACCTGCGGATCGCCTCTCGCACCAGCGCAGAGAACGGTCGCCTGATCGACGCGCTGGGCCGACTCGGACTGGACCGGATCTGAGCACAGCGCCGGTGGCCGATCGACGGGAGGAGGTCGCTCCGTCCCCGAGCATCCTGTCCCACCTGGCCGACGCCGCAAACCTACTCACCCTGGCCGGGGTGGCCGTCAGCATCGTGGCCATCATCTTGGCTGTCCGAGGATCGATCCATGGCGCGGCCATCTGCCTGGTCGGCGCCTTCATCTTCGATGTCATCGACGGGCCGGTGGCCAAGCGCACCACCGGCCGTACCACCGAGCAGGGGGAGTTCGGTGCCAACCTCGACTCCCTGGCCGACATGGTGTCTGCCGGAGTCACCATCGGTGTGGTCATCGTGTGCTGCGGCCACTTCGAAGTGGAGTACATGCCGGTCGCCGTCCTCCTGGCCGCAGCCACTGCACTACGACTCAGCTACTTCAACGTCCACGGCATGGAGGACCTCTCGGGCACCTACACCGGCCTCCCCACGGATCTGGCCATCCTCTGCTTCGTGGGTCTGCTGCTGCTCGAAGGGGTCCTGGCCTCCGCCGCCTTCCACGCAACCGTGGCCCTCGGTGGGGTTGCCCTGGCCGGCCTCATGGTCAGTCCGCTGCGCGTCCCCAAGCTCACCGGGAGACCGTTCGTCGCCATCCTCGTCGTGGCCGTAGCCATCGCCGCGGCCCACGCCGCCCGCTTGCTCACCTGAGGGTTCGTCCGCGGTTGGTCCTTTGCTCAGGAGGCCAGGTTGAGGTGGACTGGCTGGCGGCAACCGGGCAGCTTGTGGCTGAACCCGCCTACGGCGAGTATGGCCATCGCGATCAGCGCCCTCGGAGGAGCAGAACCCGAAGGCGACTCGGGTGAGGACCCGGACCTCGGTGTTGGCCGACTCGACCAGGGCATTCGACGTCGAGGAACGCAGCGCCTGTCCGATCGCCACCCATCGGTGTGGCACGATTGACTGCTCCCACGACTGAAGCCGTGGGATTCTGGGGCTCAGGCCGCCAGGGTCCCCGCAGGGACCCTGGGCTTGTTGTCGTCACTGCCCTCCGGGACTGCCGTACCGGCAGGTTCAGACCCGCCCGCCGATACCCCGCAGCGGTCCGGGTTCAGGTTCCGAGCGGCGTTGCGATCCCTGCACAGGACCATCCCGCATGCCCGGCACCGGTATACCCGGTCCGACAGCTCGATGCGGGGCTTGGCTCTCGTCCCGCAGGTGCTGCAGCGCTGGGTGGTGTCGGCAGCTGGGAGCACCACGATGGTCTTGCCCGCCTTGGCTGCCTGCCAGGCCAGGACAGCTCGGAGCTGGGCCCACCCGGCGTCGGCGATCGAGCGGTTCAGCCCGGCCCTTGTGGCGGCCCTTGCCCTTGGCGGGCATGCTCTTGACCCGAAGGTCCTCGACGCCGATGCGGTCGTAGGCCGCCACCAGCACCCTGGCCGCCTTGTGGTGGCAGTCGGCTCTCTGGCTGGCCACCCGTGCTGCCACCCGGGCCGCCCGACGCCTGGCCCTGGCCCGGCCCCTCGATCCCTTGGCCTTGCGGGCCGTGTTGCGCTGGCTACGGGCGAGCGCCTTGGCTGCGCCACGGGCGTAGCGAGGGTTGGCCACGTCGCCGGCGGGGTCCTCGGTAGTGGCGAAGGTGGAAAGCCCCACGTCGAGGCCGGTGGCGCGGCCGGTGGGCACCAATGGTCGATCGGGTACCTCGACACGGACCACGAGACTGGCCCAGTGGTGCCCGGCGGGGTCTCGATAGACGCTGACGCTGGTGGGAGCCGACGGCAGTGGCCGGGACCACACCACCCGCAGCCCGACGCGCCCACCAGCCACCGCCACCGCCAGGCGGTCCTCCGCGCTGAACCCGAGGCCGCTGCCGCTGACCGAGAAGCCCCGGGTCGTCCAGCGGGCGGTGGCGTAGCCGGTCTTGCGGGCCTTGAAGCAAGGACGCCGGGACGGGTTGGCCCTGTCGAAAAAGGCCGAGATACTCCGGTACAGGTCTCTCAGCACCTGCTGTTGGGGCACGCACGGCTGGGCCGCCAGCCACTCGAGGCGCCCCCGCCAGCCGGTCAGCTCCTTGTCGGCGTGGCGATACGACAGCGAGAGGCCCTCGTGGCGCCACAGGTCCCCCCACCGCCCGAGAGCCTGGTTCCACACGAAGCGACAGGTGTCGAACACGCCTTGCAGCGCGTGAGCCTGGGCTGGGCTGACTCGCAGCCGGTAGCGGTAGCGAGCCTCGACGAGGGCCATCT
>JBOGGP010000197.1:0-4931 GCA_050744105.1 Acidimicrobiales bacterium | reverse complement strand
GGCGGGACCGGTCCCGCCGGGGTGGTAGGGCCGCAGGCGCTCGGACAACGACGGCCGGGAGAAACGGCGGACCTCGGCCAGGAGCAGGGAGGCTCCCGCCCACAGCGCCAGCCCAGCCATGACGACCAGCCGGTTCATTGGCGCAGCGCCTGCTGCCCCGCCGGAGCGGCCTCGGCGAAGACCCTCGGCTCCTCGGGAAGGCGAAGGAGCCGTCCAGACCAGGCCCAGCAGCCAACCACGGCGGCCAGCCCGGCGGCTACAGCGATCTGGCCGCCGCCGGTCTGGTAGGCGGATCGGCCGGTCCCGATGGACAGCCCAGCGAGGGCCATCCCCAGGGGCACGATAAGGACGAAACGTCTGGCGAAGCGCACTCCGGCTGCCTTGGCCGCCGCGTCCTTGCGGGCGCGGCTGTCGGCCCGGCGGTCCTCGACCAGGCCAGCCAGGCGCCGGTCCAAGCTGCCGCCCCCGACCTGATGGGCCACGAGCAGGGTTTCGGCCACCACGTCAGCGGTGGGGTCGGCCAGTTCACGCTTGAGCAGGTCCACCGTCCGCTCGAAGTCGGTGGTGAGAAGCCATTCCCGCTCGGCCGCCCGGAACGGGCCGGCGAGGTCGGGCGGCGAGCGGCGGCCCACCTCGAAGAGTGCCTGGGGGATCGAGCGGCCGAGGGAGCCGGTGAGCATCCTCAGATCTTCGAGCAGTCCAGGCCAAGCCTGGCGGGCCAGGTCCAGCCGCCGCCGGCGCCGGGACCGGAACGCGGCCACGGGGAGGGTGGCGGCAAACAGCGCGCACAGGGCAGCGGGGAGCACGCCGCCGAAGAGGGCATAGGCGAGGGCGGCTCCGACCAGTGCCATGCCGCCCACCGCTCCTGCCAGCTCGGACGTCCGCACTTCTCCCAGGCCTGCCTGGCGGAGCCAGTCCCGCCACGGTCGGCGACGGCCCGGCCCGGATCGGGGACCGAGACCCACGCCGCGCCAGCCGAGGGCGGCGGCGCTCCACATGAGGAAGACGCCATAGGCGCCGAGGGCGGCCGCGGCCAGACCGGTCACCCCGGGCCCCCGGCCAGGCCCCGCAGCTCGAAGCCGGACAACTCGAGGGCCCGGGCGGCCCGCACCGGGAGATTGCCCGTCCAGCGCAGCGGGCTGTCGAGGCGGTCCCGGGAGAATATGGGCGTCGCCGTGAAGGCCACCGCCTCGGGCCCCACCTGGAGATCCTCGATGGCCAGGACCTCGGTCACCCGCACCGCGGACTGGCGCCGGGCGCAGTGCACCACCACGTCGACGGCCTCGGAGACCAGGGCAGTGAGGGCGGACGCATTCAGTTCGGAGCCCGTCTCGGCCAGCTGGCAGATGAAGCGGAGGCGGGAGAGCGCCTTGCGGGCGGAACCGGCATGGATGGTGGTGAAACCCTGCACCCCTGACGACAGGCACAGCATCAGAGGCAGAGCCTCCCGCTCCCTGACCTCCCCGACGACGGCCACGTCAGGGGCCATGCGCAAGAACCCCGCCACCAGCCGCCGAAGGTCGACCTCGGGCCGGTCGGCGCGCGCCGGCCGGGTCTGCATATGGGCAACGTTTGGCATTTGCACATCTGCCTCGAAAACCTCCTCGGCAACTACCACCCTGAGGTGAGGGTCAAGTTCGTTAATGAGACATGACAAGAGGGTGGTCTTGCCGGCCCCGGGAGCGCCGGCCACGATTACCGACAGCCCTGAGCGCACGCATGCCCGCAGGAACATGGCCGTCCTGTCGTCGAGCATCCCCCGGCCGACCAGCTCGGCCAGGTCCTTGATGGCCATGCCGGTGAACTTCCTTATGTTCACGAGCAAGTGGCCGTCGCGGCCGATGTCGGCGTGGACGATGTGGAGCCGGGCCCCAGTTGAGAGCTGGGCGTCCTGGAGGCCCTCGGTGGGGTCGAGCTTGCGGTGCGACCCGCTGGCGTCGTCGAGGATCTTGGTCAGCACCCGGACGACGTGGTCGTCGTCGTGGAAGACCTCGTCGTGATAGCCCGACGGGCCGGAGTGGCGCTTGGCGAAGATGGCGTGGGGGGCGTTGACCATGATCTCCCACACGTCGGGGTCGTCGAGGAGGGGCTGGAGGGGGCCGTAACCGGCCAGGTTGCGCAGGGCTCGCTCCACCGCCGCCCCCGGGTCGGCCAGGTCGATGGGCCGCCGACCCCGCTGGTAGTCGTGGCGCCAGTTGGTCACCTCGGCTTCGACCAGGCCTCGCAGCTGGGCCAGCGAGCCTGGCGAGGCCATGTCCAGGGCGGACGCCTTGGCCCTATCCTGGACGGCGCGCTCGATCTCGGCCAGGGGCGGTATCTCCGTCGGGCCGGCCCGGCCGGCACCGTCGACGGTGGCCGTGGTCACCGCCTGCTCCACTGTCGGACCGATCCGCCAGCCATGGGCGGAAGATAACGAGAGGCGTTGGCGTCGGCAAGGGTGAATGCCACATTTCGGAAGCTCATTTGCCCCGCCAGGCACTTTGCGAACTCCTAGCTCGCCTTCCCCATCCCCGGCCCGGGCGAGGTGGGCCTTGTGCCACTCACGGCGGGTGGGGAACTGCGTGCCAGCTGTCATTTGTCCGCGGTAGGTACCGGCCCGCCGGCCCGCCGGCCCGCCGGCCCGCCAGCTCCGGCGCCCCGCCGCGCCGGCGCTCGGCCAAGATGGAGCGACCCCGAAGTAGGGACCCGAGGAACCGCCGCCATGCCCAACCCACCGCTGCCCGGGGTCCTGCGCACGCTCGAACCGGTCCTCAACCACTACGGCTACCTGGCGGTGGGTGGCTTTGTCACCCTGGAGGACTTCGGCGTGCCGGTGCCGGGGGAGACTATCCTCATCGCCGGCGCCGTCTACGCCGGCTCCGGCCGGCTCAACATCGTCGCCGTGGCCGCAGTCGGCTTCGTGGCTGCCGTCGTCGGCGACAACATCGGCTTCGCCATCGGCTGGTTCGGGGGCCGCCCCCTCGCCCTGCGGCTGGGCCGCTACGTCTTTCTCACCGAGGAGCGGCTGGACAAGGCCCAGGGGTTCTTCGAGCGCCAAGGCCCCAAGGTGGTGACCGTGGCCCGCTTCATAGAGGGGCTGCGCCAGGCCAACGGCATCATCGCCGGCATCTCCCGGATGAACTGGCTGAGGTTCCTTACCTTCAATGCGCTCGGGGCCGCCCTGTGGGTCGGGCTGTGGACCACCGTCGGCTACACCGCCGGCAGCCACATCGATTCCATCTACAAGCAGCTCACCCGGTACGAGCTGTACCTGGCCGTGGTCGTAGCCACGGCGGTGCTGGCCTGGATCGCCCGCAGGGCCTGGGTCCGCCGGCGCCACCGCCGGGAGGCGGCAGCAGGCACGGCCGGCGGGGCGGCAGCAGGCACGGCCGGCGGGGCGGCAGCAGGCACGGCCGGTGACGGCGCCGGGCGGCCCTGAGGTCATCGTCACCGAACCGGCGTCCTGGCGTCCGCCGATGCTGGCCCAACCGGTCCGACGGTCAGCCCCGCTGCCCCCGGGCGAGTGGTGCCTGGAACGCAAGCTCGACGGGCTCCGCTGTGTCGCCGTGCGCAACGGCGCGGACCTGGCTCTGTGGTCCAGGGGCCATCAGCCCTACACGGCCCGCTTCGGCCACATCGCCCGCCAGCTGGTTGCCCTGGCCGCCGAGAATTTCGTCCTCGACGGCGAGATCGTCGCCTTCGACGAGCGGGGCCGCACCAGCTTCTCCCTGCTGCAGCGCCCGTCGCCGTCGACGCGCCCGGTCTTTGTCGCCTTCGACCTGCTGCACCTGCTCGGGCACCCGACGGTCGCTCTGGCGATGGTCGACCGCCGGCGGCTGCTCGCCCAGGTGTTGGAGCCCAGCCCCGTCCTCGACCTGGTGGAGCAGGTCGACCCCGACCCCGACCCCGGCCACCGCCCCGACCCCGACCCCGGCCACCGCCCCGACCCCGACCCCGGCCACCGCCCCGACCCCGACCCCGATCCCCGCCGGCACCCGGGCCACCTCGGCGACGGGGGCGGGTGGGCCGGACATGCCCTGGGCCGGGCGTGCGCCCAGGGATGGGAGGGCCTGGTGGCCAAGCGGGCCGGGTCTCCCTACACGAGCGGGCGGTCCGCCGACTGGCGGAAGCTCAAGTGCAACGCGTCGCAGGAGCTGGTGATCGGGGGCTGGACCGAGGCCCGGGGCCGCCGGCCCGGCTTCGGCGCCCTGCTCGTCGGCTACTACCACCGCAGTGGTGGCCGGGGCCTCCGCTTCGCCGGCCGGGTGGGCACCGGCTTCGACGACGTCACCCTCGGCGCCCTGCATGCCGAGCTGACCGCCTTGGAGCTCGACGAGCCCCCTTTCACCGACTCCCTGTCGGCCGCCGACGTGGGCGTGGCGCCCCACTGGGCGGCTCCGAGCCTGGTGGCCGCCGTGGAGTTCACCGAGTGGACCCTCGACGGCCGCCTGCGCCATCCCCGCTTCGCCGGCTTGCGCCGGGACAAGGCGGCCACCGAGGTGGTGCGGGAGACGTCCTGAGCCGGCGAGGCGGCGGCCGGGTCTCTCAGTCGGCCGCGGCCTCCTCGGCCGACCACCACGAGCCCAGCTGGCCGGCGGCCACCCGTTCGGGCAGCCGGCCGGCCGGGGCGGCGTCGGCCTGGCGGTCGAGCACGGCGCGCAGGGCGCCCATCAGCGGGTCCACGACGGCTCCGGGGAGCCGAAGGCCGTCGCGGGTGGCCTCGTCCACCTTGCGCTCGGGGACGGGCACCGGGCCAGGCAGCGCCGGCGGCCGCTGGAGCAGTGCGGCCAGGGTCGCAGCCAGGTCGGCCCGGGCCCGGGGGCTGCGGGGGGCCCGGTTGACCACCGGTACCAGCCGCCCAGGGGCTACGCCGGCGTCGAGCAGGTCCCGGAGGAGGCCGGCGAGGGAGTGGACCCCCTTCATGCCGGGGGCGCCCACCACCACCACGGCGT
>JBOGGP010000196.1:0-4950 GCA_050744105.1 Acidimicrobiales bacterium | reverse complement strand
GCCCGGTGCAGGTCGGCCACCCGGCCGGCGACCTCGGCCCAGGTGGGGCGGGCCCGGGCTGCCCACGCCAGCAGGCCGGCCCGCTGTGCCTGGTCGCCCAGGCCCCGGGCCAGGGCGGACGCGATGGAGGCGGGCTCGAGGGGGTCGAAGGTGGCCCCCGGTGCCACCAGCTCGGCCAGGGCCGGGCGGTCGGAGGCGACGACGGGGGCGCCGCACGCCAGGGCCTCGGCCACCGGGAAGCCGTAGCCCTCGTAGAGCGACGGGCAGGCGACCAGCTCCGCCCCCTGGTAGAGCAGGGCCAGGGCTCGGTCGGCCAGGAAGCCGGGGAGCACCAGGCGCCCGGCGATGCCCAGCTGGCGGGCCCTCACCTCGTAGTGGTTGCGCTCCAGGGGAGCGAGGGCGCAGGCCAGGACGAGCTGGACCCTCCGGCGCAGGCCGGGAGGCAGGGTGGCGTAGGCCTCGACCAACCGCTCCATGTTCTTGCGCGCCTCGACGGCGCCGTTGTAGACGATCCAGGCAGGACCGAGGCCGGCGACCAGCCGGCGGGCCTCGGCCCGTGCCTCCCGGCGGGAGGCCGGCGGGGCAAAGGCGGCGTCGCAGGCGGCGCCCACCACGTGGACCCGCCGAGGTGACAGGCCCAGCCGCTCCACCAGGTCGGTGGCCGACCCCTCCGACAGGGTGACCACGGCGTCGGCCGCCCGGACCAGGGCGTGGCGGGCCCGGTAGCGGCGCCGGCGACCGGGATCGCCGAGGTACACACCGGCCATGACCTCGGGTATGAGGTCGTAGACGGTGACGACCAGGCGCATGCGCCGGGCCGAGGCGGCGGGGGGCCACAGGCCGGCCACGGGAGTACCGAGGTCGTAGGGGGCCATCAGGTGCAGGACGCCGCCCTCGTCGCCGGCGTCGCCGCCGGGCGCCGCCGGCGTGAGCAGCCCGCTGGTGGCCAGCCCGCCCAGGCGGGGGGCGGGGGCCAGGTCGGGATCGACCCGGATCCCCCTGACCAGTCCTGGTGCCTCGTCCACCAGGGCCCGGGTAAGGGACACGGCCCAGCGGCCCACCCCCCGGTCGCGATAGCCGGGGAGCTGGGCGGCCCGCAGATCCACCATGACCCCTGGCGCCATCAGTACCGTCCGGGGGGTCACTGGTGGCTCGAGGTCACCTGCGCCCCGGGTTCAATGCCGGTCCGCAGCCCGGCTCTCGACCCGGTCGAGATGCTCGCGCAGGCGCCCGATCTCGGCGACAAGATCCTCGACCTCGCCGGACAGCCGGGTGATGGCCCGGCCCATCACCTCGGCCACCTCGCCGGCCGCGTCGCCCTGGTCGGCCACAATGCGGCGCAGGTCGGCCAGCGCGGGCAGGATGGCGCTGCTGATCTGGCCGGCGGTCTCCGACACCGTCGCCTGCACCGGGCCGGCGAAGAGCCGGTCACGAGCCTGGCGGGCCCTCTCCCGGTACCCGCTCACGGTCCATGCCGCAGTGACCGGCTGCCCGCTGACCGGCTGCCCGCTGACCGGCTGCCCGCTGACCGGCTGCCCGCTGACCGGCTGCCCGGTGACCGGCTGCCCGGTGACCGGCTGCCCGCTGACCGGCTGCCCGCTGACCGGCTGCCCGGTGGCGTGGGTCTCATGCCCACAGACTGTACGCGCCGTCATCCGGCCAGGTCTGGACCGACGACCAGGACCAGGTCGGCCGTCGTCCCCGTGATGGTGGGGATGGGCGCGCTTGCCGGCGGCGGAGTCTGGGCCACGACGGCGGTGACGGGCAGGCCGGCGGCCACCGCCAGCGCGTCTGCCTCGGGCTCGTAACCGGGGGTCAGGATGTACACCGCCGACGCCGTTACCCTAGCGGTGGCGTCGTCGGGTGGCAGGGTCTGGTAGCCCGGGCCGCCCGACAGCCGGGCGCTCCACTGGGCGGCGAGCGAGCCCGCAAGCAGGCCGTTGAGCACCTGCACCTTGACCTCGGCGGGCGGCACCGGTGCCGGCAGGGTGGTGGCGGGCGAGCCGGGCTGGCTCGACGGGGGGAAGGGCGATCCAGTCGGCGGCAGGGCCGGGCACAGGGCACGCTCCACCTCGGAGGGGCTGCCGGGCACGGCCCAGCGCCAGGTGCCACCGACCATGAACCAGTCCCGGGTGATCGTGGCGGTGCTCCGTCCCAGCCGGACGCGGGCGGTCACGGCAGTGGCCCGCTGCGGCGGACCCGGCGGCGCCGGCGAGGAGACGGTGGTCGCCCGGGTGGCGACCGTCTGCTCGTAGGACACCTGGAAGGGGGTGCGGCCGGGCAGGGCGCCTGCGTAGGCCTCCTCAGCGCACAGCACGTAGTCGGCCTCGGAGATCAGCTGGCGCTGGGGGGCCACCAGCGACTTCCACTGGGCGGCGAACCCACCGCCGAGCTCCGACACGTAGCGGCGCATGGCCCCGACGGCCCCGGACGAGGGCGCCGGCCCGCAGCCGGCGGCGGCTGCCATGGCCAGCGCGGTCACAACCGCAGCCAGACGCCGTACCGGGCCGCCCGCCGGGCGGTGACGGCGAGCGCGCCGGGACATCGAGGGCACTGTAGTGACCGGGCTGCGGGGCGGTTGCTCGCGCCCGCGCCGAGGTCGGGTGGCCAAGCGGGCAGACTGGGCCGCTCCGGCGGCCCGCCGGCGAGGGAGGTCGGTGCACGGTGGAAAGCTGCCAGAGGATGGCACGGCGTTGCCTGGCTGGCGTGGTCGGTGCCGGCGTGGTCGTGGCGGCGCTGGTCGCTGCGCCGTCGACGCCTCTGACCGCCGGTGCCAGCCCCACGACGGCGGGGTCGACGTCACCCTCACCTGGCTCGGGCGCGGTCGAGGTGGTGGTCAAGCCCGACCCCGGCGTCGGGACGCCGGCCAGCCCGAGGGGCGCCGCACTGCGGGCCGCCGCCGTGGTCGCCGGCGCCGCCGCCCCTCCAGTGGTGGCACCCCTGGACCGCTGGGTCTTCACCGTGCCGGCGGCCCAGGCCGGAGGCCTCGTGGCCCGGATGCAGGCCAGCCACCACGTGCAGTACGCCGCCGTGTCCGGCCGGGTCCACGCCACCGACGTTCCCGACGACCCGTGCCTGGTCGGCTGCGTCTCGGGGCCCGGGTCGGTGGTGGAGGAGCCCGGCCCCAGCCCGGGTGACCCCAACACACCGCTGGCGGGAACGTTCAACCAGGCCAACCTGTTGACGGTGCATGCCCCGGGGGCGTGGAGCATCACCCAGGGCAACCCCAACATGCTGGTCGCCGTCGTCGATACCGGGGCCGACGCCGTCCATCCCGACCTGGTCGGCAAGGTCGTACTGGGCCCGACGCTGTGCGGGGCGGACCCGGCCCCGGGTGACACCTGCACCGCCGGCAACGCCGGCAGCAACGACCTGGTGGGCCACGGCTCCCACGTGAGCGGCATCATCGGCGCCAGCACCGACAACGGCCGGGGTGTCGCCGGCCTCGGCTGGAACACCCGGGTCGAGGTGTTCAAGGCCCTCGACGACCAGGGCGCGGGCAGTGACGTCGACGTGGACAACGGGATCATCGACGCCGTCAACTCCGGGGCCCGGGTGATCAACCTGTCGCTGTCGAGCGGCCTGTGCGGTGCCAACGGCGACCAGGCCTGCCCGGTGGACCCCGACATGGCCGCCGCCGTAAGGTACGCCGTCGACCACGACGTCGTGGTGGTGGCTGCGGCCGGCAACGACGGCTCCGACATCCCGGAGTACCCCGCCGACCTTCCCGGGGTGCTCTCGGTCGGCGCCACCGACAACAACGGCCAGCTCCTGTCCTTCTCGGAGTTCGGCAGCGCCGCCGACATCGCCGCACCAGGGTCCAACGTCGTCTCGACGTGGAACGACGGCAACTACGCCCGGGACACGGGTACCTCGATGTCCTCGCCCACCGTGGCCGCCGCCGCCGCCCTCATGCTGGCGGCCAACCCGGCCCTGTCGGGCCCGCAGGTGGCCTCGTTGCTGGAGGCCACGGCGGCGCCCATCCCGGGCAACCCCATCAGCGGCGGCCTGCTCGACGTGGCCGCCGCGGTTGGCGCCGCCCGCAACGCCCCGCCGGCCGAGCCGGTGGAGGGCTACGACCTGGCCGGCGCCGACGGCAGCGCCTACAGCTTCGGCGCCGCCCCCTTTGTAGGGTCGCTGGCCGGCCAGCGGCTAAACCAGCCCATCGTCGGCCTGGCCGTCCAGCCGGGCGCCCTGGGGTACTGGATGGACGCGTCCGACGGCGGCGTGTTCTCCTTCGGAGGTGCCGGGTACTACGGATCCAAGGGTGGCTCCCACCTGAACCAGCCCATCGTGGGCATGGCCGCCACCCCCGACGGCCGGGGCTACTGGCTGGTGGCGTCCGACGGGGGCATCTTCGCCTTCGGCGACGCCGGCTTCTACGGATCCAAGGGCGGCTCCCACCTGAACCAGCCCATCGTGGGCATGGCCGCCACCCCCGACGGCCGGGGCTACTGGCTGGTGGCGTCCGACGGGGGCATCTTCGCCTTCGGCGACGCCGGCTTCTACGGCTCCACCGGTGCCCAGGTGCTCAACAAGCCCATCGTGGGAATGGCGGCCGCCCCCTTGGGGGCGGGATACTGGCTGGTGGCGGCCGACGGGGGGATCTTCGCCTTCGGTGGCGCCCGCTTCGAGGGCTCGGCGGGCGTCAGCCCCATCCCGGCGCCCGTGGCCGCCGCCGGCAACTAGTCCAATGCCGTTGGACTTGTGCACTACTGGTACGGCCCCTTACCAAGGCGAGCGTTGCTTCGTTGACTAAATTTGGGTATTCACGCTGGTCAAGACCTCAACAGAGTCAACCGAAGCAACGCTCGTCTTAGTATCCGGACCTCAGTGCACAGGAAGCCGTTTGTCAGGGCCGCCCTGGCGGCCGCAGCCGCCGTGATAGCTGCCGGCGGCCCGGCGGCCCCGGTCGCCGCCACCGCCTCGCCGGCGGCCCCGGTCGCCGCC
>JBOGGP010000195.1:0-4975 GCA_050744105.1 Acidimicrobiales bacterium | reverse complement strand
GGCGGCGCCCATGCGCAGCGCCCACCCGGCGACGCCGGCAGCCACCGCCACCTCCCAGGGCAGGTGGGCCAGCTCGGCCACCCCCACGCCGGCGCCGGCGGCCACCGCCGCCCCCGGCGAGACGGCGCGCCGAGCCAGGATCGCCCCCGGCGAGACGGCGCGCCGAGCCAGGGCCGGGCCCGGCGACCGCTGGGTCGGGCGGTCGGCCACGGGCTCAAGGCTAACGACCCGGCCCAGCTACCCTCGGGGCGTGGTGGCAACCGCACTCGAGGATCTGGGCCGGAGGGCCAAGCGGGCCAGCCGGGATCTGGCGCTGGCCTCCTCGGCGACCAAGGACGCCGCCCTGGCTCGGGCCGCCGAGCTCCTCGTCGACGCCGGCGACCTCGTCCTGGAGGCCAACGCCGCCGACCTGGGGCGGGCCGGCTCCGGGGGGGTCCCCGGCGCCGTCCTCGACCGCCTGCGCCTCGATCGGGGTCGCCTCGAGGCGATGGCCGGGGGCCTGCGCCAGGTGGCCGGCCTCCCCGACCCGGTGGGCGAGGTCGTCGGAGGGTGGACCAGACCGAACGGGCTGGAGATCCGCCAGGTACGCGTCCCGCTGGGCGTGGTCGCCGTCATCTACGAGAACCGGCCCAACGTGACCAGCGACGCCGCCGGGCTCTGCGTCAAGGCCGGCAATGCCGCCTTCCTGCGGGGCAGCTCGGCGGCCATCAACTCCAACCAGGCCATCGCCGGGATCCTCCGGGAGGGCTTCGCCGGGGCCGGGCTGCCCGAGGACTCGGTGATCCTGGTGCCCGATACCAGTCGGGAGTCCGTCGTCGAGCTCCTGAGGCTCGAGTCGTCGATCGACTGCCTCATCCCCCGCGGCGGCCGGGGCCTGATCGACCAGATCAGGGCCCACGCCACCGTGCCCTACGTGATCGACGGTGACGGCAACTGCCACGTCTACGTCGACGCCGGCGCCGACCTCGAGATGGCGACCGCCATCGTCGTCAACGGGAAGACCCAGCGCCCGGGCGTGTGCAACGCCACCGAGTCGGTCGTGGTCCACGGCGACGTGGCCGGCCGCTTCCTGCCGGCCCTGGCAGCCGCCCTGGCCGGAGTGGAGCTGGTCGGCGACGAGGCCGCCTGCGCCATCGTCGGGGCCGGCCGGATGGCGCCGGCCACCGAGGCCGACCACGGCACCGAGTACCTGGACCTGAAGCTGAGCGTGAAGGTGGTCGGGTCCCTCGACGAGGGTATCGCCCACGTCAACCGCTTCGGGTCCGGTCACAGCGAGGCGATCGTGACCAACGACCTGCACGCCGCCCGGCGCTTCGTGCGCGAGGTCGACGCCGCCGCCGTGCTGGTCAACGCGTCGACCCGCTTCACCGACGGCGAGCAGTTCGGCTTCGGGGCCGAGATCGGCATCAGCACCCAGAAGCTGCACGCCCGGGGGCCCATGGGCCTGCGGGAGCTGACGACGACCAAGTACGTCGTCGACGGCTCCGGGCACATCCGCCTCTGAGCTCGGGCCCCGGCGACTGGCGGCGGGCCGAGAGCCTTTGGCGTGCCTGTCGGATCTACGGGGCCCCAGGCAGGCCCGGCAGTCCCGGGGGCGACGAGCACGCCGAGGTTTCCGGAGGGGCAATGGTCGGTTGTTGCGGCCCTCTAGAATGCCGGTGTGAGCGCACTGGTCGACGCCCGGCCGGGTTGGACCGCGGGTGCCTTCGTGGTGGCGACGGCTTCGACGGCGAGCCCGTAGGTCGGAACGGCACGCGAGTGGCCGAACACCCTGGCGCCCCCCATTTCACCTCCGTTGCCGCCGCCACCGCCGAACTGGCCAGTGTCGGCTACCTGGCCGATCAGACCACGGCCGCCGTCGTCTACCTGGCCGGGCGCCTGGCAAAACCGGTGCTGGTCGAGGGCCCGGCGGGCACGGGCAAGACCCAGCTGGCCAAGTCGGCCGCCGAGGCCGCCGGGGCCCGGCTCATCCGGCTCCAGTGCTACGAGGGCCTCGACGAGTCCAAGGCCCTCTACGAGTGGAACTACAAGAAGCAGCTCCTGCGCATCCAGTCTCACGGCCACGACGCCGAGGAGGACATCTTTTCCGAGGACTTCCTCCTCACCCGCCCCCTCCTCGAGGCCATCCGGGCCCAAGATCGGGTGGTCCTGCTGGTCGACGAGGTGGACCGGCTGGAGGTGGAGACCGAGGCCCTCCTGCTCGAGATCCTCTCGGACTACCAGGTGTCCATCCCCGAGCTGGGCACGATCAGGGCCACCCAGGTCCCTCTGGTCTTCCTCACCTCCAACAACACCAGGGAGCTCTCCGACGCCCTCAAGCGCCGGTGCCTGTACCTCCACCTCGACTACCCCGACGTGGCCCGGGAGGCGGAGATCGTCCTGGCTCGGATCCCCGAGATCGACGCCGCCCTGGCCGACCAGGTGGCCAGGGTGGTCCGGTCCCTGCGATCGCTCGACCTGAAGAAGTCACCGTCGGTCTCCGAGACCCTCGACTGGGCCCGCACCCTGGTACTGCTCGGGATATCCCACCTCGACGCCGGCGTGGTCACCTCGACCCTGCACATCCTGCTCAAGCACCAGTCGGACATCGAGCGTGCCCGCCATGGCCTGGTCGCTGGAGGCCCTGCCGAGGTGCGAGTCGGGGGCGGTGCCCAGGCCGGCTGATGCCGCCCCTGCGCCAGGTGGTGGCGAGCTTCGTGGGCGAGCTGCGCGCCGCCGGCATCCCTGTAGGCCTCACCGAGAACCTCGACGCCATGGACGCCCTGCGCCACGTCCCTATCGACCAGCGCCAGGTGGTCCACGCCGCCCTGGCCGCCACCCTGATCAAGAACCAGCAGCACCAGGAGGCATTCGACACCGTCTTCGACGTCTTCTTCTCGGTTGCCCCCGGCGATGCCGGGGAGGCGCCGGTCTCGGCCGAGGAGCTGGGCCGACTCGTCGACGACGCCCTGGGAGACGGGGACGAGGCGTTGGTGAAAGAGGCCTCCCGCCACGCCGTGGCCCGCTACGCCGGCATGGAGCCCGGTCGCCTCGTCAACGGAAACTACTACCTGCGCCGCGTCCTCCGTCAGATCGACCTCGACGGAGCGCTCCAACGGTTGCTGGCCCTTGCCGCCGAGGGAGACGACGCCCTAGGCCGCCGCCTGGTGGCGGAGGCCCACCGGCACCGGGCCGACCGGCTGCGCGCCGGGCTGGAGTCGGAGATCCGCCGCCGCCTGGTCGCCGTCGGGGGCCCCGAGGCCGTGGCTCGCACCCTGCGCCGGCCGCTGCCCGAGGACACCGACTTCATGCACGCCACCGGGCAGGAGCTCGCCGCCCTGCGCAGGGCGGTCGTCCCCCTGGCCGCCAAACTGGCGGCGCGCCTGGCCCGACGGCGCCGGCGCGGGCGGCGGGGGTCACCCGACTTCCGGGCCACGGTCCGCCAGTCCCTCCAGTTCGGGGGTGTGCCCGCCGACCCCCGCTTCCGCCGGCCCCACCCGTCGAAGCCGGAGATCTTCGTCCTGGCCGACGTCTCCGGTTCGGTTGCCGCCTTTTCCCGCTTCACCCTTCAGATGGTCTACGCGCTGAGCACGCAGTTCGCCCGGGTGCGGTCCTGGGTCTTCGTCGACGGCATCGACGAGGTGACAGCCTATTTCCGGGGCAACGACGACATCGGTGCCGTCATGGGCAGGATCGACTCGGGAGCCGACGTGGTCTGGGCCGACGGGCATTCGAACTACGGGCACGCCCTGGAGGTCTTCTGGGCCCGCTGGGGGCACGAGGTCGGCCCCAGGACCACGGTCCTGGTCCTCGGCGACGCCCGCAACAACTACCACCCCGACCGGGCCTGGGTGCTGGCCGAGATGTCGGGGCGCGCTCGCCGCATCCACTGGCTCAACCCCGAGCCCCGCTCGTACTGGGATACTGGCGACTCCATCGCCGGCGTCTACGCCCGGCACTGCGACGGGGCGCACGAGTGCCGGAACCTCACCCAGCTCGAGCACTTCGTCGAGCGGCTGGCGTGACGATGCCGGGGCGCTCCTACCTTGGCCGCCACCGCCGATATGTTGGAGCTACCACCAAAGCTTGTCGGCCCGAGCCGCGTCCAGCGGTCCAGGTTTCAAGGAGGCAGCGGCCATGGCCCTACTCGGGCGTGAGTTCATTGCGGTACCCGACGACCGCAAGCGCCAGATCGTCTACAAGTGGCCGGACAACAGCGTCCGCAAGATGAGCAAGGCCATCGTCGACGCCGACGAGATGTGCGTCTTCGTCAACACCGGGTCGGTCCTGGGCACGATGGGCCCGGGGCGCCACCAGATCGACGCCCAGGAGCTGCCCTTCCTCGGTGCCATCATCGACTGGGCCACCGGGGGCAACGCCTACCGAGCCGAGCTGTTCTTCGTCGGGACCCGAGAGTACCCAGGCTTCACCTTCGGCGGCCGCATCGACGACGTCCAGGATCCCCAGACCGGGATGATCGTGACCCTGCGGGTCTACGGCGACTACTCGCTCAAGGTCGTGGACCCGGTGGCGCTGATCACCAACCTGACCGGCACGGTCGACGTGACCGACAACCAGCGCATCTCCGGCTGGGTGAGCGACCAGCTGCTCAAGGTCATGCGGACCCACCTGACCACCCAGGTCGTCCGCAAGGGCTGGCCCATCCTCGGCCTGTCGGTGTACACCCCCGAGATCGAGGCGGAGGCCATCGCCCTGGGCAACGACCAGCTGGTCAGCTACGGCCTGGCCCTGGTGCGCATGGGCAACTTCGACGTCAACCTGTCCGAGCAGGACGAGGCCCAGCTGAAAACCCTGGCCAAGGACACGGCCTACTCCCGGCTGGCCGGCAGCTTCAACCAGTACGCGGCCGGCGAGATGGCCCTCGGCGCCGGCGAGGGGATGGCCAAGGGGGGGGCGGCCACCGGGGGGGCGTTCCTCGCCGCCGGCCTGGGCGCCGGCGGAGCGGCCGCCGTCCCGGCCCAGCCCGGTCCCACGC
>JBOGGP010000194.1:0-4978 GCA_050744105.1 Acidimicrobiales bacterium | reverse complement strand
GGCCGGCGGGTCCCCGGCCGGGGCGCTCCGGGCCGGCGGGTCCCCGGCCGGGGCGCTCCGGGCCGGCGGGGTCCGGTGACTGGTCGCTTGGAGCCGGGCCCGAAACGGCCCGCCCTAGCCCACCGGGGGCGCCGGGTTGGTCCCGGGGCGGGCGTGATCGGCGATCGAGCCGTGTCCCGTCACGGTCAGGTCGCCCCTCCCCGTCACGGCGCCCGGGATGGACGCCATCAGGTCGGCGCCCGTCCCGCCTGTCTGCGGGCCGTCCGTCGCGCCGTTCCCCCGGCCGTGCGTCGCCCCGGCCCCGTCCCTCGGGCCCGTCCCGGTCGACGGGCCGGCGGCCCGAACGGGCCGCCAGCTGGGTGGTCACGGCCGCCTCGGCCGGTCGGGCGATGAGCTCGATGGTGGCGGGAGCCTCCCGGTGGCGCTCCTTGGCGGCGACGACGGAGACGATGGTGATGCCCTCGATCTCGAAGTCGGCGTCGGCCTTCAGGAGGTCGCCGGACTTGGCACCGGCGGGCAGGAGGCCGCCGGCCACGGTGCCCTTGGGCTGTCGTGCGCCGGCCGCCCGCCAGGTCCAGCTCCCGTCGGGCTGGGCGCTCGTCAGCTCGATGTCGATGTGGCGGGCCACGGCGACAACCTACTGCGTGCTCGAGGCCCCTTGCTTCGAGGGCACGCCTCGGCACCACGGTCGGCGAGGGCCCTCGGGTCGGCTAGGGTCTCGGGCTCATGGGCCGAGGCGCGCTGAGCAAGATCCGCTGGAAGCACGACCGGGTCCGGAGCAAGAAGGCTCGTGACGCCCGGACCCGTGCGGCCAAGGCGGCGACGCGCAAGCCCGACGGCGACCAGGCTTGAGCCCCGCTCGGGTCGGTTGGCGCCCGAGGAGCGGCCGGGTGGGTCACGGCGACTGATGTCACACCGAGAAACGTTGCATGGCGTGCAAGTGCGGGTAGGCTGTCCCGGTGGAGACGTTGGCCCTGCCAACCCGGAGGGAGCGCAAGAAGGAGGCGACCAGGCAGGCCCTGCGGGCGGCGGCGGTGGACCTGACCAGCGAGCGGGGCCTGGCCGGGGTGACGATCGAGGCCATCACCGAGCGGGCCGACGTGGCCCCCCGGACGTTTTTCAACTACTTCTCCTCCAAGGAGGAGGCCGTCCTGGGCCACGACCCGGACCGACCGCGGCGCCTGAGAGACGCGGTACGGGCCCGTCCGGCCGGCGAGCCCACCCTGGACTCGCTGCGGGCCGTCCTGGTCGAGGATCTGGCCTCCCGGGCGCTCGACTCGGCAAAGTTCCTCAGGCTGATGCGCCTCATCCGCTCCGAGCCGCACCTGCTGGCCGAGCAGCTGGCCCGGTGGGACGAGACCGAGAGGTCCCTGATCGCTGCGGTGACCGAGCGCAGAGACCCCGACGGCGGCGACCTCTACCCGCTCCTGGTCGTGGGCGCCGCCGCCGCCGCCGTGCGGGTGGCGATCATGAGCTGGTGCGCACGCGAGGGGCGCGACTCGCTGATGGCTCTGGCCGGCGCCGCCTTCGACTCGCTGGCCGCCGGCCTGGTCGCGCCTGAGAAGCGGTAGGGGAAAGGCCTCGCCTTTCTCCAACTGGGTGGCGGCGGGGGAGTGGTTCCATCACCCGCGGGTATGGGATAGTCGGGCCGTGGTCGGGTCATCCCTGGAACGCATAGGAGCCTTGGTCAGGGACGCCCGAGTGCACCGGGGGTGGACCCAGGAGCAGCTGGCGGCCGCCCTCGGCACCAGCCCGAGCGAGGTCAGCCGGGTGGAGCGGGGCGACCAGAACGTGAGCGTGGCGCTGCTGGCCCGCATCGGCGAGGTGACCGACAGCGGCATCGTGACCCTCGGTCACGCCGAGCCGACCCACCTGCGGGTGGCGGGCGGCCGCCCCCTGAAGGGGTCCATCGACGTGCGGGCCAGCAAGAACGCCACCGTCGCCCTGCTGTGCGCATCCCTGCTCAACTCGGGGCGCACGACTCTGAGAAGCGTGGCCCGCATCGAGGAGGTCCACCGGATCACCGAGGTGCTGCGCAGCCTGGGGGTCCGGGTCACCTGGACCGACGACGGCCGCCACCTCGAGATCGTCCCGCCCACCCGGCTGGGCCTCGACGGGCTGGACCAGGAGGCGGCCCGGCGGACCCGCAGCGTCCTGCTGCTGCTGGGGCCGTTGATGCACCGGGCGGATCGGTTCCGCCTGCCCTACGCCGGCGGGTGTGACCTGGGCAAGCGCAGCATCGAGCCCCATCTGGTGGCGCTGCGGTCGTTCGGCCTCCAGGTCAGCGCCTCCGACGGCGTCTACTCGGCGCACGTGGAGCCCCGGCACCCGGGGCGCCCGATCGTGCTCACCGAGCGGGGGGACACGGTCACCGAGAACGCGGTGATGGCCGCCGCCCTCACGCCGGGCACCACGGTCATCCGCAACGCCAGCCCCAACTACATGGTCCAGGATCTGTGCCTGTTCCTGCTCGGCCTCGGGGTGGGGATCGAGGGGATAGGCACCACCACCCTGGCCATCGAGGGAGTGGAGGAGATCGACCGGGACATCTGCTACACGCCGGCCGAGGATCCCATCGAGGCCATGAGCCTGATCACCGCGGCCATCTTGACCAGGTCGGAGGTGACGGTGCGGCGCTCGCCCGTCGAGTTCCTGGAGATCGAGCTGGCCGTCCTGGAGGAGATGGGCCTGGACTACCAGCGCAGCCAGGACTACAAGGCGGAGAACGGGTCCACCCGGCTGGCTGACATCACCGTGCGACCGTCGGAGCTGCGGGCCCACCGGGACAAGATCCACCCGATGCCGTTCCCGGGGCTCAACATCGACAACGCGCCGTTCTTCGCCGCCATCGGCGCCCACGCCCACGGGACCACGCTCATCCACGACTGGGTGTACGAGAACCGGGCCATCTACCTGACCGAGCTGCGCCGGCTGGGAGCCGACGTCACCCTGCTCGACCCCCACCGCATCACCGTTCGGGGTCCGGCCCACTGGTCGGCGGCCGAGATCGGCTGCCCGCCGGCCATGCGTCCGGCGGTGGTCATCCTGCTGGCCATGCTGGCCGCCAAGGGCACCTCGGTGCTGCGCAACGTCTACGTCATCCACCGGGGCTACGACGACCTGGCCCGGCGGCTGAACGATCTCGGCGCCGTGGTGGAGACCTACCGCGACATCTGACCCTGCTGGCGCCGGGGTGGCCGGCCCGGGCGGGTGGCCTGGCCGCTGATGTCAGGGGCTCTTGCGGCGGGCCTGGGACAGGGTGCCGGGGGGCAGGCCGGGGCGCTTGCCTGCGCCCTTGCCGCTGCGTCGCTGCTGGGCGGCGGCGGCGCGCTTGTAGTCCCGGCCGAAGGCGATGCTGCCGTCCTCCTGGGCGGCCATGGCGTCCTCCAGCACGCTGGCCCGCTTGGCCTTGGGCACCTTGTTCTGGGCCAGGAAGCGCTCCATCTCGTAGATCTCGGGCGGGAGGCGCTTGCCCTGCTCCTTGTACTTGTCGATGAACCTGAGCAGGCGGCGGATCTGCCAGCGGCGCGCCGCGGGGATCCTGCCGAGGGCCCGGGCCAGCCGGGACGGTTTGCGCGCCTTGCGGGCCCTGGCCGGCGGGGCCGCCCGTGGCGACCGGGGGGCCCCGGCCGGCTGGCCCGCCCTCTTCTTGGTATCGCCCTTCTTGGTATCGGCGGTGGCCTTGATCGGTCTTGTGGTCGGGGACATGGCGTGGTGGGCACCTGGAGGGAAGGGGCCGCGGGGGTGGCGACCCGGTGCCGGCCAGGATAGGGGTCTCGCCAGGATCGGGACGAAAATTGGCGGTAGGGCCCACCGACGACAGGTCCGGTGACAACCCGGCGAGCATGAGCGAGCTGTTGCCCCGCACCCACGACGTGCCGCCGAGGTCCTGGCCGCCGGCCGGAACGGTGGCCACCACCCGCACGAAGGTGCCGGCGCCCGACGTCTCGAAGGAGACCTCAGTCGCCACGTCGTCGACGGAGCTGCGAGGGGTCGTGGGTGAGGATCAATCCTCCGCCGAGACGGATGGCGGTGCCCACAACGAGGGCGTCGATGGCCAGCTCGCTGCCGGCGCCGCAGAGGGGACCCTTACGGGCTCGTCTCGCTGTTGAGCCGAGCGCAGGGCCGCCCGCACCCGTTCATGGCGCTGGGGTGCCGAACGTGGCCGGGCCAGGGCCGACAGCGCCTCGCTATCGAGGATCAGGGCCACAACGCGTCGTAGGCCTCGACTCAAATCCTACTGGAGTGGGAATGCCCCTAGACCGCCGAGAATGGATCTTATGTAAAGCTGAGGCGGCCGTTCGAGCGGCGGTCGTAGCGGGGCGTCGAAGATTTTGCCCGGGTGGACAAGGGCCTGGCGAAGTGGGCCACCGCCGCCGTCGAGGAGATCGTGCGCTGCCTCGACTCGGCCGGCGCCCGGGAGTTGCCAGTCACCGTGGTGCATGGGGACTTCGCCGAGTGGAACGTCCACTACGACACCGAGGGACGGCTGGCGGGAGTCATCGACTTCGGCCTCACCCACCTCGACTCACGCCCGTACGAACTGGCCATCGCCCGCACGTACCGCTCGCCCGAGACGGTGGCCGCCTACGCCGACGAGCTCGGCTCTCTGGGCTGGCCGCTGTCCGAGCTCGAGGTGGCCTGCATCCAGCCGGTCTATCGGGCCTTCCGGGTGGACATGGCCGCTTGGCAGCTCGACGTCGGCCGGCGGACGGGCACGTACGACATACGAATGATCGAACGGCAGCTTGCTCTCACGGGGACGGAGCGGCCGTAGAACTTCCGCCCAGCGCCACTGCGGGAGGCTCCCCCAGCAGGCCCTTCCCGACTGTCACTCTGTTGACGCCGTTGGTAACTGCTCAGGCTGTGGCCTGAGGTAGAGCATCCACCACTCTCCGCGCGACTCCTGGTAGTGATTGTGGTGTGTGCCTCGGGGAGCAGGTCGTGGAGCTCAAGGCGACGTTGGTCGAGCGTGACA
>JBOGGP010000193.1:0-5001 GCA_050744105.1 Acidimicrobiales bacterium | reverse complement strand
GAGTGGTCCTCGGCACGGTGGTCCTCGGCACGGTGGTCCTCGGCACGGTGGTCCTCGGCACGGTGGTCCTCGGCACGGTGGTCCTCGGCACGGTGGTCCTCGGCCATGAAAGCAGCCAGGGTACCCGAGTCCCCGGCCACCGGCTGCACGGCTCGGCCCCGGCGCGCCGGGTGGGCTGATGCTGCTAGTGCTAGTTGCTAGTGCTAGTGGCTAGTGCTAGTTGCTAGTTGCTAGTTGCTAGTGCCCCATGCCGACGCCCTGGGAGCGCTGCATGGCCTTGCCCTCGGTCTGCAGGGCGGGCGCCACCATCATCTCCGCCTTCTGGAACTCCTTGACCGTCTCGTACCCGCAGGTGGCCATCGACGTGCGCAGGGCCCCGAAGAGGTTGAGCCGGCCGTCGTTCTCGTGCGCCGGCCCGACGAGGATCTCGGCCAGCGAGCCCCTGGTCGCCGTCCGGACCCGGGCACCGCGGGGCAGGGTGGGATGGAATGTGGCCATGCCCCAGTGGCAGCCGCGGCCCGGCGCCTCGTGGGCGGCGGCCAGAGGAGAGCCGATCATCACCGCGTCGGCCCCGCAGACGATGGCCTTGGCCACGTCGCCTCCCGTCGCCATCCCCCCGTCGGCGATCACGTGGACGTACACGCCGGTCTCGTCCAGGTGCTGGGCTCGGGCCGCCCGGGCGTCGGCGATGGCCGTGGCCTGGGGTACCCCGATACCGAGCACCCCTCGGGTGGTGCAGGCGTGGCCGGGGCCGACGCCCACCAGCACACCGACGGCCCCGGTCCGCATGAGGTGGAGGGCCGCCTGGTAGGACGCGCAGCCCCCCACGACGACGGGGATGTCGAGCTCCCGGATGAAGCGCTTGAGGTTGAGCGGCTCGGTCGCCCTGGCCACGTGCTCGGCCGACACCACCGTGCCCTGGATCACGAAGATGTCCAGGTCGGCCGCCAGCAGCTCCCCGGCGTACTGGGCGGTGCGCTGGGGGGTCAGGGACGCGCAGGACACGACGCCGGCCGCCTTGATCTCGCGGATCCGCCGGCCGATCAGCTCTGGCTTGATCGGCTCGGAGTAGATCTGCTGCATGCGGGCCGTGGCCTTGTCGGCTTCGAGATCGGCGATCTCCTCCAGCAGCGGCTCGGGGTCCTCGTAGCGGGTCCACACCCCCTCGAGGTTGAGCACTCCCACCCCACCCAGCCGACCCAGCTCGACGGCGGTGGCCGGACTGACCACGCCGTCCATGGCCGAGCCCATGAGGGGCAGGTCGAAGCGGAAGGCGTCGATCTCCCAGGAGATGTCGACCTCCTCGGGATCCCGGGTGCGACGGCTGGGGACGATGGCCACGTCGTCGAGGCCGTATGCCCGCCGGCCCGCCTTCCCCCTGCCGATCTCGATCTCTGCCACGCCCGACACCCTACGGCATCGGGGCGGGCATTCCCAGGGACTGGTGGCCGCTCAGCAAGCCGGGCGCGGCGACCACCAGGATGGCCACCACCACGGCGAAGGACGCCACCGACAACCAGCAGAAGGTGCGGGCCATCCGGCTGGACCGGGCGGCTCCCAGCATGTCACCGACCGCCAGGCGGCGGCTCACCTGCGAGGAGAACCAGATGGCGAAAATCCCGGTGGGCCAGAAGAACAGGACCGTGACCAGCACCGACTGCCACAGATAGGTCGGAGGCCCGGGGCGGTCGGGGTCGAGCCGGTTCCGGGGCCAGCCCGCCCACCGCGGAGCGGGTTTGGGTGGCGGAGCGTCCCAGCCCCCCCAGCGGCCGCCCTGCTCCGCCGACGGGGTACCGACAGCCGGGTAGGTGTCGGGGGCAGGAGGCGGCGGCCAGGCCCTCGCTCCGGACGGCGGGGGCGGCGGGGGCGGGGCAGCCGGCGGGGGCGGGGCAGCCGGCGGGGGCGGGGCGGCCCGACCAGGTGACGGCAGGGGCGGGAAGACCGGCGGGGGGCCGGCGGGAGCAACGGCGCGGCCTACCGGGGGGGGCGGGGGCGGCAGAGGTGGTGACGGGGGGCCGGCGCCAGTACCCTTGACCAGCGGTACGGCGACGACGCCATCGGCCTGCTGGCGTCGCTGACCCCGCTCGGTGGGCGAGATCACCGCAGGGATCTCCGGGGCGGCCACGTCGGGGCGGGCCAGCGAGCCGCCGCAGCGGGTGCAGCGTTCGAGGCCGGTGGTGGCTCGGGTGCCGCAGCGGGGGCAGATCATGTCTGTGGCGGCGGCGGGCGGTAGGCGCCGGCCCTGCTCAGACCACCGGTGTCCACGACTCGGCGGCCGCCTCGTCGGGGACATCGGCTCCGGCCTTATCGCCCCGCAGGGCCACCAGCTCCTCGAGCAGGACACGCAGGCCGCCGGTCTTCATGTTGGCCATGACCCGGCCGGGGGGGGTGTCTCCGCGCTCCCACTCCATCCAGGCCTCGAGCAGCTTGGCGGGGTCGGGCAGGGGTCGGGCCATGGCGCCCATGGTACGGGACGCCATGGCCCGGCAGGACCCCTGGGCTACATCATCCCCATTCCACCCATGCCGCCCATGCCGCCAGCGGCGCCCATGCCGGCGCCGGGCGGGGGGGCCTTCTCCGGCTTGTCGGCCACCAGGGCCTCGGTGGTGAGCAGGAGGCCGGCGATCGAGGCGGCGTTTTGCAGCGCCGAGCGGGTCACCTTGGCCGGGTCGATGACGCCGGCCTTGACCAGGTCGACGAACTCGCCGGTGAGGGCGTTGAGACCGGTGTTGCCGGTCTCACGCTCGGCGTGCTCCACCAGGACCGAGCCCTCCAGGCCGGCGTTGATGGCGATCCACTTGAGCGGCTCCTCCAGCGACTTGCGCACGATGCGCGCCCCGGTGGCCTCGTCGCCGCTCAGGCGGCCTATCACCTCGTCGACGGCACTGCGGGTCCGCAGCAGGGCGGTGCCCCCGCCGGCGACGATGCCCTCCTCGATGGCCGCCCGGGTGGCGGAGAGGGCATCTTCGATGCGGTGCTTCTTCTCCTTGAGCTCCACCTCGGTGGCCGCCCCCACCTTGACGATGGCGACGCCGCCGGAGAGCTTGGCCAGCCGCTCCTGGAGCTTCTCCCGGTCCCAGTCGGAGTCGGAGTCCTCGATCTCCCGCTTGAGCTGGGCAACCCGGCCGGCCACGTCGGACGGCGAGCCCGCTCCCTCGATGATGGTGGTGTCGTCCTTGGTGACGACGACCTTGCGGGCCCGGCCGAGCAGGTCGACGGTGGTGGACTCGAGCTTGAGCCCCACCTCCTCGGAGATGACCTGGCCGCCGGTGAGGACGGCGAGGTCGCCGAGCATGGCCTTGCGCCGCTCCCCGAAGCCGGGAGCCTTGACCGATGCCGAGGTGAAGGTGCCCCGGATCTTGTTGACCACCAGGGTGGCCAGGGCCTCGCCCTCGACGTCCTCGGCGACGATGAGGAGGGGCTTGGTGCTCTGCATGACCCGCTCGAGCACGGGGACCAGGTCGTGGACCGCACTGACCTTGGAGTTGACGATCAGGATGTAGGGGTCCTCGAGGACGGCCTCCTGGCGCTCCTGGTCGGTGACGAAGTACGGCGACAGGTATCCCTTGTCGAACTGCATGCCCTCGGTGAAGTCGAGCTCCAGGCCGAAGGTGTTGGACTCCTCCACGGTGACGACGCCGTCCTTGCCCACCTTGTCGATGGCGTTGGCCAGGACCTCTCCGATCGAGGTGTCGGCGGCCGAGATGGACGCCACCTGGGCGATCTCGCTCCTGTCGTCGATGTCCTTGGCCTGGGCCTTGATGGCCTCGACCACGGCGGCGACGGCCTTGTCGATGCCGCGCTTGAGGGCGGTGGGGCTGGCCCCGGCAGCGACGTTGCGCAGGCCCTCGCGCACCAGGGCGGAGGCCAGGACGGTTGCTGTGGTGGTGCCGTCACCGGCGACGTCGTTGGTCTTGGTGGCCACCTCCTTCACCAGCTGGGCACCCATGTTCTCGAAGGCGTCCTCCAACTCCACCTCACGGGCGATGGTCACGCCGTCGTTGGTGATGGTGGGGGCGCCGAACTTCTTGTCGATGACCACGTTGCGGCCCTTGGGGCCGAGGGTCACCTTGACGGCGTCGGCCAGCTTGTTGACGCCCGCCTCGAGGGCCCGGCGGGCGTTCTCGTCGAACTTGAGCTGCTTGGGCACTACTTGGCCACCTTGGCCAGGACGTCCCGGCTGGTCAGGATGAGGAGGTCCTCGCCCTCCACGGTGATCTCGGTCCCCCCGTACTTGGAGTAGACGACCTTGTCGCCGACGGCGACGTCGAGGGGGACCAGATCCCCGGTGGTGTCCGCCCGCCGGCCGGGGCCCACGGCGAGGACCTCGCCCTGCTGGGGCTTTTCCTTGGCGGTGTCGGGGATGACGAGGCCCGAGGCTGTCTTCTCCTCGGCTTCGCTCGGGCGTACGACGATGCGGTCGTCGAGTGGCTGCAGGTTCATAGCTTTGCGCCTCCGTGGCGTGTTAGCACTCTCAGTGGACGAGTGCCAACGATAGCAGAACTCCACAGCTCTCCAACCGGTCTACCCCAGCAACCGGGTCGACCCCAGCCGGCGCCCGGCGGGGCCGTAACATCGGCACCGTGCTGGCCCGGCTGCTCCGCCCCCCTCCCTCGGCCATGGCCGCCGCCCTGGCCCGCTACCGGGTCATGGCCTACGTGGTGGGCGCCGGCCTGGCCATCCTGGTATTCGTCGGCATGCCCCTCCGCTACGGCGCCGGCAACAAGGCGGTGGTCGCCATCGTCGGGCCCGTCCACGGGATCCTCTACATCGTCTACCTCTTCGCCGCCCTGGACCTGGCCCGGCGGGCCCGCTTCAGCCTGGTCGAGATGGCCGCCATGGTCGGTGCCGGCCTCGTGCCCGGGCTGGCCTTCGTCATCGAGCGGCGGGTCACCCGCAAGCTCTCCGCCAAGCTGGCCGCCCCGGGCTGACCGGTCCCCGCGTCGGAGATGCCCAGCAGCGGCGGGCGCAGCCCCGGGCCTCAGTCCTCGACGGGGAGCG
>JBOGGP010000192.1:0-5103 GCA_050744105.1 Acidimicrobiales bacterium | reverse complement strand
GGAGAGCGTGGGTCGACGTGGCCACCAACCAAGGCGCCCCCGGCATCGACGGCATCACCATTGCCGACATCGAAGCCGAGGGTGCAGAGGGAGTGCGTCAGTTCCTCGACGTGCTCACTGCAGAGCTGAACGACGGCACCTACCGTCCGAAGGCGCTTCGGCGGGTGCACATCCCAAAGCCGGGCAAGTCAGGCGAGACCCGACCGCTCGGCATACCCGCTATCCGCGACCGGGTGGTCATGGCGGCGGCGAAGATCGTCTTGGAGCCCATCTTCGAGGCAACCTTCTCGCCCCAGAGCTTCGGCTTCCGTCCGAAGCGTTCCGCTCACCAGGCCCTGGAGACCGTCTGCCAGACGGCCAACAAGGGTGCGGTGTGGGTGCTCGACGCCGACATCAAGGCGTGCTTCGACGAAATCGACCGGGACGCCCTCGTCGCTCAGATCGAGCGGCGGGTGGTGGACCGCAAGATGTTGAAGCTGCTCAAGAGTTGGCTACGGGCTGGGGTGTCCGAGGGCGGGATCGTCTCCGACTCAGGAGCCGGTGCCCCGCAGGGCTCACCCCTTTCGCCCCTCCTGGCGAACATCGCACTCCACGTGCTCGACGAGGCGTGGGCGGCGACCGGACGCCGGTTGGGGACGCTCGTGCGTTACTGCGACGACTTCGTCGTGCTGTGCCCAACCGAGGAGCGGGCCAAGGCGGCCCGGGACCTGGCGGCAGCAACTCTGGCACCGATCGGGCTGCGTCTGCATCCCGAGAAGACCAGGATCGTCTGTCTCCGTCAGGGTTCGGAAGGGTTCGACTTCTTGGGGTTCTACCTTCGGATGCGCCGGAGGAGGAAGTCACCGAGCCGGTACTCCATGCAGATGTGGCCTTCGGCTCGGGCCATGGCCTCGATCAAGGCCAAGGTGAAGGAGCGGACCCCACGGCACTACGCCGGTCGTGATCTGCACTACGTGGTCGACGACCTCAACCCCGTGCTTCGGGGGTGGGGGGTGTACTTCCGAATCGGCAACTCGAACCGGAGGTTCAACGAAGTCGACCGCTACGTGCACGAACGGCTGGCGATGCTGGCGAGTGTCAAGCACGGGCTCCACGGTCGGAACTGGACCACCCGTTTCACCTACGGATGGTTGACCGACCTCGGGGTCTACCGGCTCACGGGAACGGTGCGCTACTGGCGTGCGCATGCCTTGCGGTGAACGGTGTCGGAGAGCCGTGTGCGGGAGAACCGCATGCACGGTTCGATAGGGGGCTGCTGGGGAGGCAAGAACAAACTGCGGGGGCCGCTGGTCCCGGGCCGGTGCGCTGGAAGATGCCACCACGATGGCCTGGTCGGGACCTTAGCCGCAGGGATGGCTCGCCGAACCAGTGGCCTACCTCACCGGTGCACGGTCCCGGTCATGATGACCGGTGCTGTTGACCGAGACCGACCGATGGAGACACCAGGATGCCAGGAGCGCCGCTGTCGTTGCCCGAACGCGAGGAGATCGGCACTGCGCTGATCGAGGACTGGGCTGTACCCTGGGCCGAGATCGGCCGGCGGATCGGACGCCATCCGTCCACGGTGATGCGAGAGGTGAGCGCCAACGGCGGTCGGGAGAGGTATCGTCCCGCCCTCGCCGAGCGTCGAGCAGAGAAGGAGCGGTGCCGCCCTCGGCAGCGTCGCCTGGCGCTTGCCGGGGCACTTCGGGACCGAGTGACCGCAGAGCTGAGGCTGGGCAGGTCTCCTGTGGCCATCTGGGCCGACCTCGTGGCCGAGGGCGGCACCGAACGGGTGTGCGTCGAGACCATCTACGTCGCCATCTACGCCGGAGCCCTCGGCGTGGGCCCGACCGAGTGTCTGCGGACCAGACGCCGGCGCCGCCGGCGCCGCCAGGTCCGATCCGAGGCCAAACGTCCTGGTCTGCCCAACATCGCCCGGCGTCCGGCTGCCGTCAACGATCGAGCCGAGGTCGGCCACTGGGAGGGCGACCCTGCCGACGGCGGCCCTGTCGGCGCCGCTGCCCGTGCCGGGTCGTAGGTGCAGCGGGCCGGGGGCGCTGCTGGCGCGGCGGCGCCCGGCGCGCTACGCCGGGGGTACGTCGACGTCCCCTGGGGCCAGCTGCACTATGCCCGCTGCGGCGTCGCCGGGCGACCGCCGGTGGTGCTCGTCCACCAGACCCCGAGGTCGTGGGACGAGTTCCGCGACGTGTTGGCGCTCCTCGGGGCCAGCTTCGACGTGGTCGCCCCCGACACGGCGGGCTTCGGGGCCTCCGACCTGGCCGACGGGGACGCCGACTCGATCGAGCGCTACGCCGACGGCCTGGAGCTCCTGGTCGACCGCCTCCAGCTGGGACGGCTGGCCCTGGTCGGGCACCACACCGGCGCGCTGGTGGCCCTGGAGTTGGCCGCCCGGCGCCCCGAGCACGTCTGGGCGCTGGTCCTGTCGTCGGCACCCTTGAAGACTCCCGGCGAGCGGTCGGCCGCCCTGGCGGCGCCCGGGATCGACGAGGTGACGGCGCGCCCCGACGGGGGCCACCTGACCGAGCTGTGGCGCCGCCGACTGAGCTTCTACCCGCCCGGGCGGCCCGACCTCCTCCACCGCTTCGTCACCGACGCCCTTCGGGTGGGGGCGCGGTTGGAGGAAGGGCACCGGGCGGTCAACCGCTACGACGTCCAGTCCCGGATCGGCCGGGTCGTGGCCCCCACCCTGGTGGTGGCGGCCACCGACGACCCGTTCGCCTACCCGATGGTCGGTCGGTGGCGGGAGGCGCTGCCGGGGTCAACGGTGGTGGAGGTGGTCGGCGGCACCGTGCCGCTGCCCGACCAGGTCCCCGACGTCTTCGCCGCCCGGGTCGGCGAGTTCCTCACCTCGGTGGCGGCCGGCTGCCCGGCCCGGTCCACGGGGTCGTGACGGTCCCGGGCCCGGGACCCGGCGAGCCGGGAGCGGCGGGCGTCGACCTGCCGCCGGTAGAGGTGCTGATGCTTTGCACCGGAAATGCCACCCGCTCGGTGATGGCCGGCGCCATGCTCGCCTACCTGGCCGACGCCGCCGGCACTCCGCTGCGGGTGTCCACCGCCGGCACCCATGCCGTGGACGGCATGCCGGTGAGCTGGCGCACCCGGTCCGGCCTGGCCGCGGTCGGGGCGCTGGAAGGCGTCTCGCTGTCCCGGCACCGGAGCCGGCAGCTGGTGGGAGCGGACCTGCGCCGGGCCACCCTGGTGGTGGCCATGGAGGCCGCCCACGTCCGCTACGTCCGCCGCACCCATCCCGGGGCGGCGGCCCGCACGGCGACGCTGCGGCGGCTGTGCCGGGACCTCCCACCGGGGCCGGGGGGGTTGGCCGGCCGGGTCGCCGCCCTCGGCCTGGCGGAGGTGGACCTCGCCGGCGACCAGGACGTGGCCGACCCGGCCGGGCTCGAGGAAGAGGACTACGTCGCCTGCGCCCTCGAGCTGTGGACGCTCTGCCAGGAGCTTGCGGCGCGGCTGTAATTGGATGGCAGCGGTGACCGAGTCGGTGGCAGCCGGCGCCGCTCAGTCGGCGTGCACCGAGCGCAGCCCGGCCCACGCCAGGTCGGCCATTCGGCGGGCCAGGCGGTCCACCTCGGCCGCCTCGGCCAGCTCGGCCCCGGGCGACCCGTCGCCCGTGGCCGGCGACCTCCGGTTCCCCCTGCCGGCCCGGGTGGCCAACCACTGGCGGCTGGCGCCCTCGGCCATGCCCACGACGGCGTAGGCCAGGAGCCGGCGGTGCTCGGGGTCGAGGCCGGCGGCGATGAGCGGGTCGATGGCCTCGACGATGGCCGCCTCCACTCGGCGGAGGGCGTGGCCGAGCTCGTGGTCGCCGGCGTCGCTCCGGCCGTAGAGGAGGCGGAAGGCGGACTCGTGGGTCACCACCATGCGGAAGTAGGCGGCGAAGCCGAGCTCCACCTGCTGGCGGGGGCCGTCGGCGTCGGCGGTGGCCCGCCCGACGGCGGCCAGGAGGTCGTCGGCCACCGAGTCCACCAGCTCCAGGTACAGCGCCCGCTTGGACGAGAAGTGCTGGTAAAGGAGGGGCTTGGTCACGCCGGCGGCCTCGGCCACCTCGTCCATGGTGGTGGCGCGGTACCCCCGCTGGGCGAACAGCCCCAGGGCCACTGCCAGGAGCTGCCGCCGGCGCTCACGGGCGCTGAGCCGCCGGCCCGGCACGGCGGCACCGGGGGGGCGGCCGGGCCCATCCGCCTGCACCCGGTGTGCCATCACCCGAGAGGCTACCGGGCCCCGAGGACGTCTCCCAGCGACGCCGCCAGTTGGTCGGGAAGGTCGGCGAGGGCGAAGTGCCGCCGGGCCACCTCGGCGTTGCGCTCGACGAGGCCCCGATCCGGGCCGTCCAGCCACCGGGCCAGCCGGTGGACCTCGCCCAGCCCGAACCATTCGAACCCGTGGGCCGCCAGCTCGGCGGCGACCGGGTAGGGCCCCACCACCAGGGGCCGCCGGTGCGTGGCCGACTCCACCGCCGGGTTCCCGAACCCCTCCCAGGTCGAGGGCAGGGCCACCACGTCGCAGGCGGCGTAGGCGTCGGCCATTGCCGCCGTCCCGTCACTCGTCGGCCCCCCGTCACCCGGCGGCCCCCCGTCACCCGGCGGCCCCCCGTCATCAGGCGCCGCCCCGTCACCCGGCGCCGCCCCGAGCCGGACCGGGCAGCGGGCCCGGGCCACCAGCCGGTCGAGGGCCGGTCCGTAGCCGTCCTCCGCCGGCCCGAGCAGCCAGTAGACGGCGCCCAGGGCCTCGGCCACGGCGATCCCACCGGCGACGTTCTTGCGGGCCAGCGCCCGGGTGGGCTGGAGGACCAGGCGATCACCCTCCCCGGCCGAGAGAGCGGCCCGGACGCGGGCCCGGTCCCCGGTCGGGGGATCGGGGTCGAACCGGTTGCGGACGGTGACCGCCTCGATGCCGTGCGCCGCCAGCTGCCGCCGGCTCAGGTCGTTGATCACCACGTGGCGCCAGGCCGGGTCGTCGGGCGGCGGCGGGCGGTCGGAGAACCGGGGCCGCTGCCACGGCAGGTCGTGGTGGTGGAGGACCGCCGGGCGCCCCCGCAGGCAGGCCGCCACCGCCGCGGCCGCCGCCGGGTTGAGCGGGAGCGAGCAG
>JBOGGP010000191.1:0-5121 GCA_050744105.1 Acidimicrobiales bacterium | reverse complement strand
GCCCCGGCGGCGCCGCTCCTGCCGGCGTGCCTCGACCTCGGCCGGGTCCTCCTGGACCAGCTGCCACCATCCGACCACCGCCACCAGGGCGAAGGCCGGCCACTCGGCCGAGTAGACGTAGCTGAGGGTGTTGCCCGCCATGGCCCGGTGCACCTGCCACCACATCGCCACCAGGCACCCCGAGACCACGACCAGGGCGAGGACGTGCCAGAGGAGAGCCCGGGGCCCGAGCCACTTGTGGAGCACAGCCCAGACCCTAGGTGGCCGGTGTCTTTCACGGGCGTCGACCCTGGCCCACCGGCCACTCAGAGCCGAGGCGCTCCCCGGTAGTCCGGGACGGTGAGGACCCGGAACCACCGATCGCGCAGTCCGACCCAGCGGTTGGAAAACCAGGTCCCCCACCCGACCGTGAAGCCGAGCCACCTTCGCCGCCACTGGCACCACGGACGGGCGTGGGCGGTCACCATCGGTCCGATCGGAAGGCTGGCGATGGGCGAGAGGGGCCGAGCCGACCGCTCGTCGACGAGCTCAGGGTGAGCCTGGGCCACGAGCTGCTCGATCCGGTCGAGGTGGTGCCAGGAGAGGGAGTAGCGCTGGTCGCAGTCGAGTCCACGCCTGGTGGCGACGAGCGAGCAGGCTCGGGACTCGAGGCGGCACAGCGACCCATACCTAAGCCGAGCGTTGCTTCGTTGACTCTGTTGACGTCTTGACCAGCGTGAATACTCAAAATTCAGTCAACGAAGCAACGCTCGCCTTGGGTAGCGGGCAGCGCTGCGGACCCGCCCGAGGGGCAGGTGCTCATGGCGCCAGGACAACGCGCCCCACGCCGCCGGGTCCAGTCCGTCGACGGGAAGCGCGGGCCGGTCCATCGTCCCGGCAGGGGTGAGGGCGGGCATCGGGACCGGAGGGAGGTCGGCGGGGGCGCCCAGGATGTGCACGGCCGCTGAGCGCACGACGCCCGGATCGAGGCCGGCCGGTGGAGCAACGCCATGGCCTCTGGCTCGGCCTGGTCGAGGACGGCCAGAAAGAGATGCTCGGGTCCGGGAGCCACGCCTCGCTCGGAGGCGAGGCGGTGAGCCGCCTGCTGGGTTTGCATGAGGAGGTAGCTGGCCCCGCCCCCACGATCGGCCGGGTCGTCTGCGTGGCCGGGCAGCAGGCCGTCGCCGGGGGACGTGAGCGCCTCGGATATGGGTCCGCCTGCCTTGCTGAGCGAGGCGAGCAGGTGGACCGGCCGGCTGAGCTCTCCGGTGGCGCCGGCGATCCGAAAGGCGCGGTACAGGACCCGGCTGTAGGCGCTGTGGGGTTCGAGGGCCATGCCCCAGCATGCGCTGTCTCCGGCGCTCGCCACTCGTCTTGGCCCAGCCCGGCCGCAGCGGCCCGGCCCCTGGCGACGGCAACCGCCGTAGGGTGGCTCGGTGGCCACACCGAGACCAGGCCGGCCCGGATGGGACCTGCGGGCGGCACTGCCCGACCTGAGCTCCAGGCATGCCCTCGTGACCGGGGCCAATAGTGGGATCGGGTTGGAGACCTCCGTCCTCCTGGCCCGGGCCGGGGCCACCGTGGTGCTGGGATGCCGGGATCCATCCAGAGGAGAGGCGGCCGTCGCCCGGGTGTCGGAGCGGGCAGGTGGGGCCCGGGTGTCGCTGCTGCACCTGGACCTGGCCGACCTGTCGTCGGTGCGCGCCGCCGCCGGCTCGGTGGGTGAGCTCGACATCCTGGTCAACAACGCCGGTGTGATGGCGGTGCGCCGCGGGACGACGGCAGACGGGTTCGAGACCCAGCTGGGGGTGGACCACCTCGGCCATTTCGCCCTGACCGGTCTCCTGCTGCGCAGCCTCCTCGCTCGACCGGGGGCCCGCGTCGTGACCGTCAGCAGCCTCTTCGCCTCGTTGGGTCGCCTCCGGGCCGAGGACTTCTACGGGCAGCGCCGGTACCTGCGCTGGCTGGCCTACGGGGGGGCCAAGCTGGCCAACCTGCTCTTTGCCGCCGAGCTGGACCGGCGGGCCCGGGCCGCCGGCGCCGACCTGGTCAGCGTCGCCGCCCATCCCGGGTACGCCAGCACCTCCCTCCTGGCCAACGGGGTCCTGAAGGACGGGCCCCGGTGGCTGGCCGGGCTGGTGGACGGAGTCGCCGGGCGGATGGGCCAGCCGGCAGACCTCGGCGCCCTGCCCACTGTCTACGCCGCCTGCGTCCCGGGGGTCGCCGGCGGCCAGTACTTCGGGCCCGGCGGCCCGTTCCAGTTGAGGGGCCACCCACGGCCGGCGTCGCCCCCCCTGGCGGCCCGCGACCGGGCCCTGGCCAGCCGGGTCTGGGACGCCTCGGTCCGGGCCACCGGCGTCAGCTTCGCCGAGCTCAGCCCGCCTCGGCTGCGGCCTGAGGGGGTGGCGGCCGAGGGGCGGCGTCAGGGGCCGGCGGATCGACCTCGGCCAGCCAACCCGGGGCGTGGCGCTCGGCCCACCTCCGGCTGATCCGGCCCTCCACCATCGACCACATGGCGTCGGGGTCGGAGATGGCGAACAGCACGTGGCCGGTGATGACGACCACGGCGGTGATGGCCAGCCAGTCGTGGACGAACGTCGCCCCCGTGCGCCACGAAAGGGGCCACGGCGAGTACCACTTCATGATCAGGCCGGTTCCCAGCATCACCGCGATCACCCCGGCAGTGAACGCCGCGTTGAGCTTCTGGCCCGGATTGAACTTGCCGATCGTCAACCCGGCCCGCCGAGCCCTGCGCTCGGCGCGGCGGCGCCACGAGGCGCCGAGCCATCGCCTGTCGTCGTGAGTCCAACGGTTGAACCTGGCCAGGTCGGCCCGCAGGTCCCTGCCCCACCGGCCGGCCAGCGACGCGACGACGGGGACGGGGAGCACCAGGCCGGCGTAGAGATGGACCGTCTGGACAAGGTTGCGGCGCCCGACGAAGAGCGCCAGCGGCCCGATGTAGAGCACGAACCCGGTGACCACGAGGATCCCGAACAGGACGGCGTTGGCCCAGTGGACAGCCCGTTCGACGGCGTCGAAGCGGACCAGCCAGCCCGGCGCCTCCTGGCTCGAGCCGGCCGGCGCCAGCCTGGTCGCCTTCACTGCCGGCGCTCCCCCCGGTCAGGTGGGCCGGTCTTGGCGGCCGTTGCTGGCGCCCACCCACGCATCGATGTCGTAGTCCCCCGCCTGCTCCCAGTAGCCGGGCACGATGGTGTCGGTGACCGTGATGCGCGACAGCCACTTGACCGACTTGTACCCGTACATCGGTGCCACGAACAGGCGGACGGGGCCGCCGTGCTGGGAGGTGATCGGGCCCCCGAGCATCGAGTAGGCGACCATGACGTCGGGGCGGCGGGCCTGGGACATGGTCAAGGTCTCGGTGTAGGCGCCGTCGAAGGAGTCGAAGTGGACGGCGGTGGCCCCGGCCTGCGCCCCCGCCTGGTCCAGGAGCGACGAGAGGGTCACCCCCTGCCAGTGCACGGACGGCACCCGCCACCCGGTAACGCACTGGAAGTCGCGGATCAGGCGGGTGGGGGGCATGCCCTGCAGGTCGGCGATCCTTAGGGTAACGGGGCTGTCCACCATGCCGCCGACGGCCAGCTGGTACTGGGCGTCAGTCTCCTTGGGATAGCCGTCGGTCACCGTGTAGAAGCGCCATCCGTTGCCGCTCGGGATAAGGCCCGCCAGCCCGGTGGGGTCGACCGACTGGAGCGGCCGGACCAGGTCCCCGAGCGCGTTTTGCACCCCGGAGCCGGCGACCACACCCACCGCCCCCAGGCCGACCATGCCGAGGAACACCCTCCTGCCGATGGCGGTGACTCCGGTCTCGGCCACCGATTCGGCTACCGGGGACGGGCCGGCACCGGGGGACCCGTTGGCGGCCCCACCTGGCCCCCCCGCCGGCGGGGCGGGTTGCCGGTTGTCTCCGATCAGGCTGTCCGAGGTGATAGCGCGACTCTAGGTCATCCCGGGCTCTACAGCCCCTCACATCCCGGCGGGTCTCAGGGTCAGGCGATGGTGAGCTCGGGGTGGAAGATGCGAGCCCGCCCCATGCTGGCCACGGCGGCGGCGATCCCGGCAATGGCACGAGACGCCTCCCCGTCGGGGCTCGTCACCGTCACCGGGCGACCGGCATCGCCACCCTCCCTCAGGGCGGGAACGAGCGGCACGCGGCCGAGCAGCGCCACACCCAGCTCGTCGGCCAGCTCCTGGCCTCCCCCGGAGCCGAACAGCTCGTAGCGGGTACCGTCGTCGGCGGTAAACCAGCTCATGTTCTCGATCACTCCACGCATCGGCAGGTTTACCTTCCTGGCCATGGCGGCGCTGCGCTGGGCGACCCGCTTGGCCGCCGCCTGCGGGGTGGTGACGACGTAGATCTCCGACGCCGGCAGGTACTGGGCCATGGACAGTGCGACGTCGCCGGTGCCTGGAGGCATGTCCACCAGCAGGAAGTCGGGCTCGGCCCAGTCCACGTCCACCAGGAACTGCTCGAGCGCCTTGTGCAGCATCGGGCCCCGCCAGATGACGGGCTGGTCGTCGTCGACGAAGAAGCCCATCGACATGCAGGACACCCCGTGGGCCACCGGCGGCACCATCTTGCCGTCGCGGACGGCGGGGTCGCCGGTGACGCCCAGCATCCGAGGCACCGAGAACCCGTAGACGTCGGCGTCGAGCACGGCGGTGCGAAAGCCGGCCCGAGCCAGGGAGACGGCCAGATTGACCGTGACCGACGACTTGCCGACGCCGCCCTTGCCAGAAGTGATGCCCACCACCCGGGTGGTGCTGCGGGGCCCGAACGGGTTGACCCGGGCCTGGTCGGGGCGACGCGGCGCAGGACCCGGCGGGGCGGGGCGTGGGGCGGCCGCGGCGGCGACCTTGGCCCGGTAGGCGCCGGCGCGGTCGGGGGCCATCACCGTCGCCGAGACCGACACGTCCCTGACTCCGGGCAGCGCCAGGACGGCATCTCCTATCCGGCGGCGCAGCTCGGCCCCGACGGCGGCGGGGCCGTCGGGGTGGGCCAGCGTCACCGCAACGCGGTGCCGGCGCACCCGGACCTCCGACACCATGCCCAGCTCGACCATCCCCACGGGGGCGTCGGGCCCGGCCAGAGGCCTCAGCGCATCGATCACCTGCTGGTCGGTC
>JBOGGP010000190.1:0-5270 GCA_050744105.1 Acidimicrobiales bacterium | reverse complement strand
CCGGACGGACGGACGGACGGACCGGACGGACGGACGGACGGACGGACGGACGGACCGGACGGACCGGACGGACGGACCGGACGGACCGGACGGACGGACGGACCGGACGGACGGACCACCGCCACCACCGACCGGGCCTCGAAGTACCCCGCCGGCAGACAGTCCGCCACGTGCGGCAGATGCGCTGGCGGGGAGGGCACATGTCGGGGGCGCACCAAGCCATCGATGTTTCGCCATTGATGTTTCGCCATTGATGTTTCGCCATTGATGTTTCGCCATTGATGTTTCGCCATTGATGTTTCGCCATTGATGTTTTCAGAGTTGCCGGGATACGGTAGGTAGTCGACCGGGTCGGGATCGGTGTGACCGTGTGCAACCTCGACGGCGTCGGTATCGCCCTGGGGGGTGCCGGGTCTGAGTCCTCGGCGACAGCTCAGCGGCGGTAGCGGCGCTCGATGCCCTCAGGGGCTACGGCATCGGCTCTAGGATCGACGACTTCGGCACCGGATTTGCCAGCCTGACCTACCAAGGCGAGCGTTGCTTCGTTGACTGAATTTTGAGTATTCACGCCGGTCAAGACCTCAACAGACTCAACGAAGCAACGCTCGTCTTAGTAACTGGCCTCCCTGCCCGTCGACGCATTGAAGATCGATCGGTCCTTCGTGGACGGGCTCGGCCGGCGCCGGCGCGACACGCCCATCGTCGAGGCCATCCTGGCCCTGGCCCGCTCCCTCGGCCTCGACGCGGCGGCCGAGGGGTGGAGGAGGCCGACCAACTCGAACGCCTCCGCCAGCTCGGCTGCCACGCCGCCCGGGGTACGTCATCTCCCGCCCCACGACGGCGGACGACGTCGCCACCCTGGCCGCCGGTGAGGATCTGGACCCGGGCGCCCGAGCTGACCCTGCCGGCGGCATTCGTCGATCACGGAGCGGCCGCCACTGCGGGCGCGGCCACGACCGTGGCCGCCTCCTCGTCCCGGCTCCGGCCCAGGTGGGCCCGCACCGACGGGATGGCCAGGGCGGCAAGGGCGCCGGCGCCGACCACGGCAGCGCCCACCCACGTGGCGGCGCGCACCCCCGAGGCGAAGCTGACAGCACTGGCGTAGCCACCGTGGCCGGAGAAGACGGTGGCCAGCACGGCGATGCCGAGAACACCCCCGAGCTCGCGAATGGCGTTGTTGGCACCCGAGGCCACTCCCTCGTCGGCGCCGGGAACGGCTCCCATCACCACGTTGGCCACCGGGATGAAGAAGAGGGCCATCCCCACCCCGCAGCATATGAAAGGGAGAACCAGCGCGCCGTAGGCAACCGTTGCCGACGTCACCGCCGCCAACCAGGCCAGTCCGACGGCCTGCAGCACCAGGCCGACAACAAGGAGGGACGGCCGCCGATGCGATCGGACAGCGGCCCGGCCACAGGCGCCACCAGCAGGGGCATGGCCGTCCAGGGCAGGGTGCGCAGCCCGGCTTCGAGGGGCGAGTAGCCCTGGGCCGTCTGGAGGAACTGGGCCAGCAGGAAGATGCTGCCGAACATCCCGAAGCTGAACAGCAGCGAGGCCAGGTTGGACGCCGAGAAGGCCCGGCTGCGGAACAACCGGAGGGGCAACATCGGGGTGGCGGAGCGGGCCTGCCAGGCGACGAAGGCACCCAGCGCGACGGTGCCGGCCGCCACGCTGGCCAGCACGGTGGCCGATCGCCACCCGTCGGCACCGGCCCGCACCAGGCCCAGCACCACCCCGAACAGGCCGGCACCCCCCAGGGCAACGCCCGGAAGGTCGAGCCGGGCCCGGGCCCGGCTCTCGCTGAGCCGGGTCAGGGCCAACGGCACGCAGGCCAGTCCGATGGGCACGTTGATCCAGAAGATCCACTGCCACGAGGCACCTTCGACCACCGCGCCGCCCACCAGGGGCCCCACGGCGACGGCCAGGCCAGACACCGCGCCGAGCACTCCAAGCGCCGCCCCCCGCCGCTCGGCGGGCACCGCGGCCGACAGGATGGTGAAGGTCAGGGGCAGGATGGCGGCGGCGGCCGCCCCCTGGACAGCCCGGGCCAGGAGCAGGGCAGTCACGTCGGGCGCCAGGGCGGCGGCCGCGCTGGCCAGGGTAAACAGAGCCAGGCCGGCGCCGAGCACCCGCCGGCGCCGAAGCGGTCCCCGAGGGAGGAGCCGGTGAGGATGAGGACGGCGAAGGTCAGGGTGTAGGCATTCACCGTCCACTCCAGACCGGACAGGCCGGCGTGGAGGTGGGCCCGGATCGAGGGCAGGGCCATGGTGACGACCAGGTTGTCCAGGCTCACCATGAAAGCGGCAACCGACGTGATCAGGAAGGTCCAGACGAGGCGTGAGCGGGGCATTTCGCTTCTCCTGTTGAGTGAGTGATTAGTCACTAGTTTGAGTGGAACCACAAGGTCGGGCACTTGGGAACGCCGAGGTCTCAGGCGGGCAGGGGTCTCAGGCGGGCAGGTCTCAGGCGGGCAGGTCTCAGGCGGGCAGGTCTCAGGCGGGCAGGTCTCAGGCGGGCAGGTCTCAGGCGGGCAGGTCTCAGGCGGGCAGGTCTCAGGCGGGCAGGTCTCAGGCCGGCAGGGGTCTCAGGGGGGCAGGTCTCAGGCCGGAGGTGGCTTGGTGACGCCGGCCAGGCAGGCCCTGACCCACGGCAGGTCGACGACCTCGCTGAGGTGCATGGCCGCCGCCACATTGAGCAGCATCCCGCGGGCGAAGAAGCCCACCAGCGCGTCGTCGCCGGCGCCGCTCAGCTCGGCCACCTCCAACCACAGCCTGCCGAAGCATCCCTGGGTGAGCTTGCGCACGTCTTCGTCCCCGCAGGCGGCAAAGGCGGCCAGCTGGGTGAGCAGCAGCGTGCGGTGCTCCAGGAAGGCCCGGTAGGCGGCGCCCATGGCGCGAAGGGCCTCGTCGCCGGAGAGGTCCCCGGCGGCGTCGACCAGGGTGCGCCGGGCCCGATCGAAGGTACGCTCCACGGCGGCCAGGAACAGCGCCTTCTTGGTGGGGAACAGCCGAAACAGGTACGGCTGGCTGATCCCCGCCCGCCGGGCGATGGCCTCGGTGGAGGTTCCGTCCAGACCGCCGCCGGCGAACTCGTGGACGGCCGCCACCAGCACCTGCTCACGGCGCTCCTCGGCGGACATCCGGCTGGCCACGCCAGCTATGTTAGTGAGCCATCACTTACATGTCAAGGTGACGGCTCGCCTCCCGCCGGCGGCGCCGTGGACCCGGCCGGGCGGACCACCGGGACCCGACGGCCAATGACAGCCTATGATCCCGCCGTGCGCAACTTCTGCGTCGGCGCCGCCATGCAGAACGACTGGGGCGAGGACGACTGGGCGGACGACGAGCGCCCCGACATAACCCGGCAGCTGCTGCGCCGGGTCTTCTCCTACTTCCGGCCCCACCTGCGTCGCGGCCTGCTGGTGACCGCCTGCATCGCCGCCGAGGCGGTGATCGGGCTTGCCCCCGCCGTGGTCTTCAAGGCCCTGATCGACTACCTGGCCAGACCTGGCGGCCATTTCGGGCACGTGGCGGTCCTCGTCGGGGCAGGGGTCGGCGCCGCCCTGGTGGGCGGCCTGGTCAACGTGGCCGAGTCCTACCACTCGGCGGTGATCAGCCAGGGGATCGTCTTCACGCTCCGGCGCCAGCTCTTCGAGAACCTGGTGGGCCAGTCGGTGAGCTTTTTCACCCGGAGCCGCTCCGGCGACGTCCTGTCCAGGCTCGGCAACGACGTGGGGGGTGTCGAGACCGTAGTCGCCGACACCGTGTTCGGGCTGGTCAGCAACGCCCTGGTGACGGCGGCCACCCTGGCGCTGATGATCCGCTTCAGCTGGGAGCTCACCCTCGCCGTCGTGGTGCTCATCCCCCTCGTCGGGTGGCCGACCAGGCGGTTCGGTAAGGCCACCTACCGGGCGCGCACCCGGACCCAGTCCAAGCTGGCCGAGATGACCGTCTACCTCCAGGAGATACTCGGCATCTCGGGGATCATGCTGGTCAAGGCCTTCGTCAGTCAACGCAGGGAGCACGCCCGCTTCGGCCGCTTCAACGACGACCTCAGGGGCCTCCAGGTCCGGGAGGAGATGGTCGGACGGTGGTTCGGGATGCTCATGAGCGTCCTGCAGACCTCGGCGCCGGCGCTGATCTTCCTCTTCGGGGGCTACCTGGTGCTGTCGGGCCGCTCGACGGTGGGCACGGTCTTCGTCTTTGCCACCGTCCTCGGGATGCGCCTCGGCCACTCCGTCAGCGCCCTGGCCACTACCCAGGTCAACGTGGTGGGCTCCACCGCCCTGTTCAAGCGGCTTTTCGACTACATCGACCTGAGCCCGGAGATCGCCGACCGCCCTGGCGCCCCCGAGCTCCCCGCCGTCGAGGGCGCGATCAGCTTCGATGGGGTCAGCGTCACCTACCCCGGCGCCGGCCGGCCAGCGCTGCGCGACATCAGCGCCGAGATCGCCCCGGGCCAGCTCGTGGCCCTGGTCGGGCCCTCCGGAGCGGGCAAGACAACCTTGAGCGGCCTGGTGCCGCGCTTCATGGACCCCGGGGCGGGGCGCGTCCTGGTCGACGGCCACGACCTTCGCGACGTAACCCTGGAGTCGCTCGGCTCCCACGTCGGCGTGGTGTTCCAGGACACCTTCCTTTTCCACGCCAGCCTGCGGGACAACCTCCTCTACGCCCGGCCGGGGGCCAGCGAGGACGAGCTGCGCGCCGCCGCCCGGGCGGCCTACCTCGACGAGCTCGTCAGTTCGTTGCCCGAGGGCCTCGACACGGTGGTCGGCGAGCGCGGCCATCGCCTCTCGGGTGGCGAGAAGCAGCGGGTGGCCATCGCCCGGGTGGTCCTGAAGGACCCCCGCGTCCTCATCTTCGACGAGGCCACCTCGCACCTCGACACCGTCTCGGAGCAGCTGATCCAGGCCGCCCTCCAACCTCTCGCCGGACCAGCCTGGTGATCGCCCACCGGCTGTCGACGGTCCTCGCCGCCGACCTGATCCTGGTCCTGGCCGGCGGCGCGCTGGTGGAGCAGGGCACCCACTTCGAACTGGTCGCCCACGACGGCCTGTACGCCGACCTGTACCGGCGGCAGTTCCGCGACGCCGGGACAGCACCTGCGCCCCGCTGGGCGACCGTCCCCGGCTGAGCGCGAGCGGCACCCCGGGGCCAGCGCGGGGCCCGCCCCTCGAGACGCGAACTGTGCACCAAGGTACGGCTAAGGGGTACCGCAGTGCACAACCAGCGGGTCGGGCCCACGTCGGGCTTCCTATAGCCTCGCCGCCT
>JBOGGP010000189.1:0-5283 GCA_050744105.1 Acidimicrobiales bacterium | reverse complement strand
CCGGCGCCCTCACCGACGAGGAGCTGGCCCTTATCGAGCGCCGGGCGTGCCCGAGCGAGGGCAGCTGCGCCGGCATGTTCACGGCCAACACCATGGCGGCGGCGGCCGAGGCCCTAGGCATGGCGCGGCCCGGCAGCTCGTCGGCGCCGGCGGTCGATCGCCGGCGCGACGGCCTGGCCTTCGAGAGCGGCCAGGCCGTGGTGTCCCTGCTGGCCCAGGGGATCCGATCCCGGCGGGTCCTGACCATGGGGGCATTCGAGAACGCCATCGCCGTGGTCATGGCCCTCGGTGGCTCCACCAACGCCGTGCTGCACCTCCTGGCCATCGCTCACGAGGCCCGGGTGGATCTGGCCCTCGAGGACTTCAACCGGGTGGGCCGGCGGGTGCCCCACATCGCCGACACCAAGCCCCACGGCCGCTACCACATGGTCGACGTGGACCGGGTGGGCGGGATCCCCGTGGTGATGCGCGAGCTGCTCGAGGCCGGCCTCCTCCACGGCCACTGCCTGACCGTCACCGGGCGCACCGTGGCCGAGAACCTGGCGGCGCTGGACCCGCCCGCCCCCGACGGCGAGGTGGTCCGGCCGCTGAGCCGGCCCATCCACGCCGAGGGAGGCATCGCCGTGCTCAGCGGGTCACTCGCCCCCCTCGGCGCCGTCGTCAAGGTGGCGGGCATCGACACGGCGCGCTTCGAGGGCCGGGCCCGGGTCTTCGACGGCGAGGACGGTGCCATGGAGGCCATCCTGGCAGGGCTCGTCGAGCCCGGCACGGTGGTGGTGATCCGCTACGAGGGGCCGAAGGGGGGCCCGGGCATGCGCGAGATGCTGGCGGTGACCGGGGCCATGAAGGGGGCGGGCCGGGGGTCGGACTGCGCCCTGGTGACCGACGGCCGCTTCAGCGGGGGGACCCACGGCTTCTGCGTGGGACACGTGGCCCCCGAGGCGGTGGACGGAGGACCTATCGCCCTGGTGGCCGACGGCGACCGCGTGGTCGTCGACGTGGACGCCCGTCGCATCGACCTCGACGTGGACGCCCAGGAGCTGGCCCGGCGCCGGGTGGAGTGGAAGCTGCCCGAGCCCCGCTACCGCAGCGGTGTGCTGGCCAAGTACGCCAGGCTGGTCAGCGGAGCGGAGCGCGGCGCGGTAACCGAGCCATGACTCCTCCCCGCGGGGCGAGCGGGCGCTCCCGACCTGGGGAGGGCCCGACTGACCCTTGACCGGGCGGTCGAGGTGTGAGGGCTTCCCGCCCGTCTGGGCTGGGTGACGGTCGGGCCGCGCCCGCCCGTCTGGGCTGGGTGGATGGGCGGGCCGCGCCCGCCCGTCTGGGCTGGGTGGATGGGCGGGCCGCGCCCGGCCGCCCGTTGCGGTCGCCCGTGGCGTGTGCCAAACTGGTCGGGCGATGACCCGCCGCCCGTTCGTGCTCGTACTCGTCACCTGACGCCCGCAGCCCTCCCCCTGCGTGCGCCTTCGACCTCCCTTCGGGGAGGTCTTCTTTTTGCCTCCCGACCGAGTTGCCTCCCGACCGAGTTGCCGCCCGACCGATGCTTGCCCACTGGAGAAGGAAATGAAGCTGACCGGGGCCCAAGCCCTAATCAAGAGCCTGGAGATGGAGCGCACCGAAGTCGTCTTCGGCCTGCCCGGGGGCTGCATCCTGCCCGCCTACGACCCCATCCTGGACTCCACCATCCGCCACATCCTGGTCCGCCACGAGCAGGGCGCCGGCCACATGGCCGAGGGCTACGCCCACGTCACCGGCAGGCCCGGGGTCTGCATCGTGACCAGCGGGCCGGCGGCCACCAACCTGGTGACCCCGCTGTGCGACGCCTACATGGACTCGGTCCCCCTCGTGGCCATCACCGGCCAGGTCAGCCGGCCGATGATCGGCACCGACGGCTTCCAGGAGTGCGACACCGTGGGGATCACCCGGTCGGTGACCAAGCACAACGAGCTGGTGATGGACCCCGACGAGATCCCGCTGATGGTCCGCCGGGCCTTCCACCTGGCCACCACCGGGCGGCCGGGGCCCGTCCTGCTCGACGTGCCCAAGGACGTCCTGCAGGCCGAGACGACCTGGCGCTGGCCGGCCGACTCGGACGTGGCCGCGTCCCTGCCCGGTTACCGGCCCACCACCAAGGGCCATCCCCGCATGGTGAAGGAGGCGGCCCGCATGATCCTCGGGTCCCGCCGGCCGGTGATCTACGCCGGCGGGGGGATCCTCAAGGCCCGGGCCGCCGAGGCGCTGCGGGAGCTGGCCGAGCTGGTCGACGTCCACGTGGTCACCACCCTCATGGCCCGGGGGGCGTTCCCCGACAGCCACCCGCTGTGCCTGGGCATGCCGGGGATGCACGGCAATTTCACCGCCATCACCGCCCTCCAGGAGGCGGACCTGCTCGTCACCCTGGGCGCCCGCTTCGACGACCGGGTCACGGGCAAGGTGGCCGGCTTCGCACCGGGCGCCCAGGTCATCCACGTCGACGTCGACCCAGCCGAGCTGGGCAAGATCCGCCGCCCCGACGTGCCCATCGTGGGTGACTGCCGGCTGGTCGTCGAGGATCTGGTCCGGGCGGTTCGAGCCCAGCTGGACGCCGGCGACGCCCTCCCCGACACCGGCGAGTGGCACCGCCGGATCGCCGCCTGGCAGGAGCAGTACCCGCTGCACTACGACGCCCACGTCGAGGGCGACGCCCTGAAGCCCCAGTTCGTCGTCGAGACGCTGCGGGACTCCACCCCCGACGACACCATCGTCGTCTCGGGCGTCGGCCAGCACCAGATGTGGGCCAGCCAGTACTGGCGCTTCGACCACCCCTACACGTGGGTCAACTCCGGAGGCCTGGGGACCATGGGCTTCGCCGTGCCCGCCGCGGTGGGGGCGAAGGTGGGCCGGCCGGACCGCACGGTGTGGGCCATAGACGGCGACGGCTGCTTCCAGATGACCGCCCAGGAGCTGGTGACGGCATCGAGCGAGCGGATCCCCATCAAGGTGGCCATCCTCAACAACGCCTACCTGGGCATGGTGCGCCAGTGGCAGGAGATGTTCTACGAGGAGCGCTACTCCGAGGTGTACCTGTCGCCTGACCTGCCCGACTACGTGAAGTGGGCCGAGGCCATGGGTTGCGCCGGCTTCCGGGTCTCCTCGCCCGAGGAGGTCGGCCCCACCATCGACAAGGCCAACGCCATCGACGACCGGCCGGTGGTCGTCGACTTCCGCACCGACTGGCGGGAGAAGGTCTTCCCGATGGTGCCGGCGGGCGCCAGCAACGACGCCGTGGTGGTCCACCCCTCCCAGAAGCCGGGCGGTGAAAGGATGGTCCAGTAGTGGCGCCCGCCGAGGGCCACCACACCCTCACCGTGCTGGTGGAAAACCGGTCCGGCGTGCTGGCCCGGGTCAGCGGGATGTTCGCCCGCCGGGGCTTCAACATCGTGTCCCTCGCCGTGGCCCCCACCGACGACGAACGCTTCAGCCGCATCACCATCGTCGTCGACGTGGCGCAGACCTCGGTCGAGCAGATCACCAAGCAGCTGTTCAAGCTGGTCAACGTGATCAAGATCAGCGAGCTGGCTCCCCAGGACGCCGTGGTGCGCGAGCTGCTCCTGGCCACCGTGCGCACCGCGACCGACAGCCGCTCCCAGGTCCTCGAGCTGGTCGGCGTGTTCGAGGGCAAGATCGTCGACGTCGGCTTCGACGACATGACGGTCATGGTGGCGGGCCAGCCGGCCAAGATCGACGCATTCGAGGACCTGGTGAGACCTTTCGGGATCACCGAGCTGCAGCGCACCGGCCGGGTGGCGCTGCCCAAGCTGGAACGCCGGGTGGCCCCCCGCCTCGGCGCCGTGCCCGGCAATCCATCGACAGGAAGGGCGAGCTAGTGACAGCAACCGTCTACTACCACGAGGACGCCGAGCCCGGCCTCATCGCCGGCCGCAAGGTGGCCGTCGTCGGCTACGGCTCCCAGGGGCACGCCCACGCGCTCAACCTGGCCGACTCGGGCGTCGACGTCCGGGTCGGCCTGCGGGAGGGGTCGTCGTCGCGGGCCAAGGCGGAGGCCGCCGGGCTTCGGGTCACCGGCGTGGACCAGGCGGCGGCCGAGGCCGACGTGGTCATGCTCCTGGCCCCCGACACCGAGCTGGCGGCCATCTACCGCGCCGGTGTCGAGGCCAACCTGCGCCCGGGGGACGCGCTGATGTTCGCCCACGGCTTCAACGTGCGCTTCGGCCTCATCCCCGCCCCCGCCGGGGTGGACGTGGCCATGGTGGCGCCCAAGGGCCCCGGCCACCTGGTCCGGCGCACCTACGAGGGAGGGGGCGGGGTGCCGGCGCTGATCGCCGTGGAGCAGGACGCCACCGGCAAGGCCAGGGAGCTGGCACTGTCGTACGCCGACGCCATCGGGGCCACCCGGGCCGGCGTGCTGGAGACCACCTTCGCCGAGGAGACCGAGACCGACCTTTTCGGCGAGCAGGTGGTGCTCTGCGGCGGGCTCACCGCCCTGATCCAGGCTGGGTTCGAGACGCTGGTGGAGGCCGGCTACCAGCCCGAGTCGGCCTACTTCGAGTGCCTGCACGAGGTGAAGCTCATCGTCGACCTGATGTACGAGAACGGCATCTCGGGGATGCGCTACTCCATCTCCACCACCGCCGAGTACGGCGACCTGACCCGCGGCCCCCGCATCGTCAACGACGCCACCAGGGCCGAGATGCGCAGGATCCTCGACGAGATCCGCTCCGGCGACTTCGCCGCCGAGTGGATCAAGGAGAACGCCGACGGTCTGCCCAACTACCGGCGCCTGCAGGCCGCCGGCGCCGCCCACCCCGTCGAGCAGGTCGGCGCCCAGCTAAGGGCCATGATGCCCTTCATCACCGCCGGCTCGGTCCGACCCCAGGACGTCTCGGGCGGGTAGCGCCCGCCCGTCTCCGGGAAGGTGGCTCGGAGGGGCCAGTGGAGCAGGCCTCGGGGAGGTCGTCCCCGCCGTAACGGGTTGGGCGACGGCGGCGCTGGGGCCCTTGGTCGCCGCGTCGCCGGAGCCCCGGGTTGCCGGGTTGCCGGGTTGCCGGGCCGGAGTTTTGGACGGATCTCGCGGTTTGGACGTTTTCGACCGTATTGAGGGCAGATCCGTCCAAACGGCTGGATCCGTCCAAACGAGCCCTGTTGGAGTGCCGGCGCCGGCCTCGGACGTGCCCGGGTCGGGCTCGGGCGGGGATCGAGCCCGCTCGGGCGGGCCACCACGGTTGGCCGCCGGTCCCCGGCCGCGGTCAGGGGCGCCCCCGAGCTCCCCTCGGCCCGGCGGCG
>JBOGGP010000188.1:0-5314 GCA_050744105.1 Acidimicrobiales bacterium | reverse complement strand
AACGTCCAAACCGTCGAAAGCGTCCAAAAGTGCCCTCAGGACGGCGGCCGCGCCGGCGCCGGCGGCCCCGCAGGCACGCCCCACCGGTCGGCCAGCGCCCCCGGTATGACGAAGGCGGGGCGCATCAGGCTTGTGAAGGCAGACACTTGGACGTTTTCAGCCGTTTAGACCGATCCAACCCAAATATGGTCGAAAACGTCCAAACCGTCGAAAGCGTCCAAAAGTGCCCTCAGGACGGCGGCCGCGCCGGCGCCGGCGGCCCCGCAGGCACGCCCCACCGGTCGGCCAGCGCCCCCGGTATGGCAAAGGCGGGGCGGTCGCCCCCCCGCTCGGCGGACACGGCCAGCTGGAGCATCCCGCGCCCGGCACGGGCGGAGACGGCCCGCACCAGCCGGTGGTGCACCGCCTGGGCCGAAAGGCGCCGGCTGACCTTGGCCAGGGGACCGAAGACAACCCGGGTCCAGTCGGACCGGGGCAGGTCCAGGAGATCGGCTACCTCGTCACCCACGAGATAGCGGATCGCGGTGGCCGGCAGGCCCCTGAGACCTGGCGGCGTCAGCCGCCGTCCCTGGTCGAGGAGGGCGGCGGCCAGGGCCCGGCCGGCGGCGCTCGGCGCGAACTGGCGCCGGCGCACGACGGCCATGAGAGCCCTGGTGTCGGGCCGGTGGAGCGGCAACAGGTCGGGACGGATGCCGAGGAGGTGGCCCACCACCGACCAGGTGTGCAGGTAGGCCTCGGCGTCGCCGTCATCGTAGGCCACCCCGGCCCGGTCGAAGACCTCGAAGACCACCTCGGTGAAGCTGAGGAGGGTCTCGACCAGGTCCTCCTGGTTGATTGGTGACCCCCAGACCGGATCCCAGGTCACCTGGGGGTCGTGGCCGATGAGCCAGCGAACGGCGGCGTGCATCAGCCGGACCCTGCGGGCATCGGCCAGCCCCGCGCCCCCAGGGCCAAGCCCGCCCGGGGACATCACGTCGAGGTGGAACTGGGCCGTCTCGTTGAGCCGCCGCTGGGCATCGGTGACCAGCCGGGCGGTGAGTCCAAGGACCTGCACGCCACGGGCGCAGGCGTAGGCGGTAGGCAGCGACCCGGCGTAGAGGGCGGTGAAGACGTGGAACCCCCAGCGGGCGAAGCACTCCTGGCCCCGGGCCACCGCAGCGGGATCGAGCCAGTCGGGAAGAGGTGGTGACCCGGCCAGGTAGGCAGCCACTCCTGGATCCCGGTCCTCGGGGGGTAGCTGGCCATGAGCGACGAGCCGGCGAAACAGGTGCGACGGGCCTCGACCTGCGCCGCCGGCAGCCCCGGCGCGGGCGAAATAGCCGGCTACCAGGTCGTCGGCCAGGGTGTCGGCCTCGGACCGCATCCCGTCGAGCAGCGAGTCGCTCCAATCCCGGGAGCCAGCCGCCGGGCCCGTGGAGGTCATCCCCCACCAATCTCCGGGGAGAGACCGGCCAGGACGCGAGCGGCGGCGTCCAGGCATCGGGGCCGGACCAGCCCGGCGGCGTGCTCGAGTCGCGCCGCGCAGGCAGCGAGGGAGGTCCGAGCCGCAGTGGATCGTGTCCCGGGGCCATCGAGGGCAGCCAGCGAGGTCAGGGCTCGCAACTCGAGGGCAGCCGCTCCCTGGTCTGCGGCCACCGAGGCGGCATGGCGGAGCGCGTCCCGGGCGCCCGGGTGGTCGCCCGAACCGGCCAGCGCCAGGGCCCGACCACGGAGCAGCTCGGCCTCGCAGAAGCGCTCGCCGGTGGTGCGCGCCGTGCCGAGAGCCTCGTCGAGCATGGCCGCGGCATCGACCGTGGCCATGCTGGGGTGGTCGGCCTCGAGCATCTGGAAATAGGGCCTGAGAAAGGCGTCGGGCTGCCGGAGGCGGCCCTCGCCCGAAGGTCCGGGCTCGGCCCATCGGATGAGCGCCGCCGACCACTCTCGCCACTGCCGGGTGGTGACGTCGTCGGCCAGGCTCCTGGTGCGGGCGGCCAGGGCGGAGACCCTGGCCCGGTCACCGTCGAGCTGGGCGGCGATGGCGGCGGTGGCCCAGGTAAGCGCCTGGGCCTGGGGAACGGCCCTTTGGTCGGCGAAGGCCAGGACGGCCTGGCGCAACCTGGTGAAGTCGTCGAAGCGGCCCATGATCCACGCCGCCAGAGCCGCCACCCCATGCACCGAGCAGCGGGCGATGACCGCCGGCGCCGACATCTCGGGAAGCTCGGTCAGCTCCGCGGCCAGCGACAGGCCTATGGAGTCGAGGGCGGACTCGATAAGGTCGACGCCCTCGGCGAAGCGACCCTGCCAGATGCGGATGGGGCCCTGGAGCTGGTCTACCATCGACCTGGCTGTCGGATCTCCCAGCGCCGTGGCCGAGGCGCGGGCTTCGACGAGGGCGTTCTCGGCACCGGCGTAGTCGGCGTTGGCCTGGCACCACGGGACCAGGACCTGGTAGCTGTGGACAAGCTCGGTCAGGGCGCCGTGCCGCCTGGCCAGATCCTGGACCCGCCTCAGCTGGGGCAGCACCTCAGGCGCTCGCTGGTCCACCGCCGTCATGCACATGGCAAGCCGGCTGCGCGCCTCCAGCTCCACCAGGTCCTGGCTGGCCAGGGGGAGCCGGGGGAGCAGGGCCAGCACCTCCTGCTCGTGGCTGGCCGACTCCAAGAAGCGCGAGTTGTGGCGAGCCGCCTGGGCCGCTCGCCGCCAGTAGGCGACAGCCTCAGCGGGGCGGTCGGCCTGGCCGAGATGGGCAGCCACCACCTGGGGACGCTCGTCGCCGGCCCCGGCGGCCAACAGGGCATCGGCCACCAGCCCGTGTGCGGGGCGGCGGTCCCGCCGCAGGAGTGATCCGTAGGCCGCCTCGGCGATCAGGGCGTGGCGGAACCACATGGGCCGGCTCGGGCTGTCGCCGGGCTCGACGATCCCGTGGTCGACCAGGCGGGCCAGTTGCTCCCCCAGCGCCACCGGCCCCAGCCCGGTGACGACCCCGAGGGTGGCCTGGTCGAAGCTCCGGCCGATCACCGCAGCCAGCTGAGCCACCCGCTTGGCATCCCCGAGGCGATCCAGCCGGGACGCGACCACGTCGAAGAGGGTGACCGGCATAGCTGGGGAGATGCCCCGCTGGGCTCGGCCGGCGGGTAGCAGGCCGGAAGGGCCCGGGACGACCGACGGTCCCCCCGGCGTAGGGGCAGCGCTGTGGCGAGCATCGTCGGCCATGCTCCTCGCCAGCTCCTCGATGAAGAGCGGCACCCCTCCTCCCCTGACCACCAGGGCGGAGCGCATGGACCCGCTCAGATCGCCCTGGGGGTCGAGCACGTCGATCAAGCCCTCGGACTCCTCGGGCGACAAGCGGGCGACGAAGATGCGGTCGGCCACGTCGCCGGCGGTGATCCCGGCCGACTCCGAGGTTCCCTCGGGCCTGCTCGTAATGACGACCAGCAGGGGGATCGGCGCGGCGGCGATCAGGTGGACAGCCTCCATGGTGCTCGGGTCTGCCCAGTGGACGTCCTCGACGACGAGCAGGGCCGGGCCACCGGTGGCCCACCGCGTCACCCAGTCAGCGGCGTCGGCCGGGGTCCTGGGTGCTGTGCCGATGACCTGGCCAAAGGGCTGAAGCGGGCTCAGGCGCTCCCGCCGGCTGCAGTAGCAAGCGAGCGTGGGGTGGCCGGCCTTGTCGAGGGCCCGCGAGAACTCGACGACGAGACGGGACTTGCCTATCCCGGCCTCCCCGCCGACCACGACCACACGGGCGCCCCCCGACAGCGCCGCCTGCCACTGGGCCTCGAGCCACGCAGTGGCGGCCGGCCGCTCCACGAACGGGGCCAGGGGTACGGCGTCCAGGCGGTGGCGGGCCCCGCTCGCCGCCACCACCCGGTAGGCCACCACGGGCAAGGCGATACCCTTTAGATCAAGGCCGCCCAGGGGTTCGAGGTCGAAGAATCCTTTCACCATCGACGCCGTCGCCTCGCTCACCACCACCTGGCCGGAACCGGCGACGGCCTGGAGGCGGGCAGCCAGGTTGGGGGCCTCGCCGAAGACGTCGGCCAGGCGGCCCACACCGCCGGCGGTGGCCTCGGCAACCACCACGACTCCGGTGTGGACCCCGACCCGGGCCGCCAGGCGGCCGACCCCCAGCCCCGGCGCCACGTCGTCGGCAACCGCCGGGACCTCGGCCACGATGGCCAGGCCCGCCGCCAGGGCGTCGCGGCCGGCGCTGTCGAGCGCCTCGGGGAAACCGAAGTAGGCAACCACGCCGTCACCCTGGAACTGGGTGACCACCCCGCCGTGAGCGCCGATCACGGCGGCCACCCGGTGCTGGTAGGCGTCGAGGATCTCGTGCCAGTCCTCAGGATCGAGACGTGAGGCCAGCGCCGTGGAGCCGACCAGATCGGTGAACATGACGGTCAGCTGGCGTCGCTGGCTGGCACTGGCAGGCATCGCCGCGGAGCCGGCCCGGCTCAACCAGGGTTCCCACGGACAGCGTGCCGGTGCACGACTCCCGAGCGTAACCCCCTGGCCGCCCGGCCAGCCGGGCTCGGAGCAGCGGCCGGAGTCAGCCGCCCTGGAGGGTGCCCACCAGCAGGCGTGGCGTATCCTTGGGCGAGACCTTGTACCACACCGACTCCAGCGTGCCGCCGGCGCCGACCAGGAAGGCCGAGCGCTCGATGCCCATGTAGGACTTGCCGTACATGGAGCGTTGCACCCACACCCCGTAGCCCTCCGCAGTGGCGTGGTCAGGGTCCGACAGGAGGGCGAACCCGAGGGAGTACTTGTGGTCGAAACGGGCCTGGCGGGAGGGAGGGTCGGGGCTGATGCCGAGGATCGCCGTGTCGCCTATCTGGCCGAGCACGTCGCGCAGCCCGCAGGCCTGGGTGGTGCAGCCGGGCGTGTCCGCCTTCGGGTAGAAGTAGACGAGGACCCGCCTGCCTCGGAAGTCCGACAGGGCCACCGGGTGGCCCCCCTGGTCGTCGAGGGTGAACCCTGGGGCCTCGTCGCCCGCAACTAGCCGATCTGCCATCGCCGGAGGCTACTGCCCAGGCGGGCCGGCGGGGTGTGAGGTCCTACGGCGGCGCGGCCGGTAGGGTCGCCGGCGATGGCCTCGGTCTTTCCCGTCGCCGGCCCGCAGCCGGCCGGCGAGCCCCACGGTGCCGCCCGCTCCCCGGGAACGGGCGGCGGGCGGGCGGCGCCACCAACCGGCGCCCCCGGCGACCTGGCCTGGGGTGCCTTCAGCTTCGACCCGCCCTGGATCCTCGAACGCGACGGCCTGGGGTGGCGCACCGGCATGGACCGGCTGCGGACCGACACGGCGGCGCGCGTGCCCCGCCTGCTCGCCCACCGG
>JBOGGP010000187.1:0-5332 GCA_050744105.1 Acidimicrobiales bacterium | reverse complement strand
CCAGAACTCCGCTGCACTCGCCCGGCGGGGCAGAGAGCGTCCGCATCTGGCCTCCGAACTACTCTCGGGAACCCTCAGCACAGCGAAAACCCGCCCTGGCGGAGGTTGCGTGAAAGACCGAGGCTAGCGATGCCCACGCAGACATGCATGGCGGCGAACTTGAGGGTGGCCTCAGCCGACAGTGCGTCGGTGTCGTGGTAGGCGCCACGCACCTTGACGGCAACCGTGGCGGCCAGGTGGTCGGGCAGATGGTCCCTGACCTTGCGGATCTTGTGCTCTTGGCAGCGTTGGATGACCGGCTGGTCGAACACCGCCTTGATGGCCGCGGAGAGGGCCTTGGCCCCGTCGATCACCGCCAAGGTCGGCCGAGTCACATCGAGTCCGCGATCTCTCAGCCCGGCCAGCAGGCCGGTGACCACGGTGGTGTTCTCCGTGGAGCCCTCGACCAGTCCCAGGGGGTGCTTGGTGCCGTCGATGCCGATGCCCAGGCCAAACGACCCTCTCAGATGAGGTCTGAAACCTGGCGGATCCTGTCGCGGGAAGTCAGAGGCAAGGCAAGGGCCACCACGCAGAGATGGCCGGCGAAGTGCACGCCGTCGACCATGACCGCCACCAGGTCCAAGTCCGAGAAGTCGGCGGCCACCATGTCGGCCAGAGCGGTCTCGGTGGCAGCAACGAAGCGCCGGGACACCGACGACTTCGACGTCGAGCGCGCCGTGGCCTCCACCGCCGTGCCGACCGGCTCCAAGCCGACCCGGTGGCGGCGGGTGGACAGCTTGGCCATCATCGGCTCCAGGGCCATCCGACCCAGGATCTGCGTCGAGGAGAACAGCTCGTAGCTGGGCAGGCCGAGCTTCTCGCTGCCATCGGCGGAACGCACCCGGGGCCGCCGCACGCCCACCCGCCGGCCGCCCACCGTGACCGAACCGTCGTCGGAGCCGTGCCGCTTGGCCGTGCGCTCGGCGTTCCACTTCCCCCTTCGGGCCGGCCAGTGGGCACACGTCTTCTTCCATGATCGCGGCCATCACCTGCAGGCCGGTGCCCACGGCCAGCGCCAGCAGGCCCTCCCTGGCCGTGTCGGCCAGATCGGCCATGGACAGCGTCACCGACTCGGGCAGCGCCCACCCGCCAGGCCCTCGTCTCCCGTGCGTGACGATGGCGTTACGACACCGGCCTCGCCGGTCCTCTCCTTCTTCGCCGAGGCCCGGCCGTTCCCGGCGCGGGTCGTCTTGGTCTGGTAGTTCTTGGTCATGACGGTCCTCCTCCTGTCGGATGTCTTGTTCAGGACGCCCGACACCTACCACTCGGTAGGTCTCAGGAGGGGGACCGTCACCTCAAACTTCCACGCTCGCCGGGACAACCTCTCGATGTCTGAGGCAACCTCTACGCCTGGCTCACGACTGTCGAGGATGGCGGCGTCCGGGTTCCTCCCGCGTTCTTGGAGGCACCCCCGCAACTGCCCGCTGAGGGTCACACCCCGGTCGTATGGTGCGCCCCCAAGTGATCCGCTTGCTCCTCGTCCCCAGGCATACTACCTTGAGATCTAAGGATCTACGGATCTCATCTCTCTGAGGAGGAGCGATGGCAAGAGCCACCGGTACGACCTCACTAGCTAACCTGATCGAGGGCGGCGCCTTGGAGGCCAACGAACCGTTGGTGCTCCGCAGAAGATCGAAGCCCGAAGTCAAGGCTCTCCTGACCGATGTGGGGTTACTCCGCCTTGGCAAGACCGACTATCCCACTCCCACCACGGCGGCGAGGGCAGCCCTCGACGGCAAGCCAACCGATGGCTGGCTCCGGTGGCGAGTACCGAGGTTGGACTACAAGACCCTGGCCGAGGTGAGGGACACCGATGTCTGAGCTACGTTTCGGGCTCGCCCTGCCGGAACTAGGCAACCATCCCTTCGGGACCGTCCTGGCCGATCCGCCGTGGCGCTTCGAGAACCGGACGGGGAAGGTGGCACCGGAGCACGCCCGCCTCTCGCGCTACGACACCATGACCACCGCCGAGATCGCCGCCCTCCCCATAGCCGACGTGATGGCTCGTCAGTCCCACTGCTACCTGTGGGTGCCCAACGCGCTTGTCGCTGAAGGCCTGGCCGTCATGTCTGCCTGGGGCTTCACCTACAAGGCGATGGTGGTATGGGCGAAACGCCGAAAGGACGGCGGCCCGGACGGCCGGGGGGTGGGCTTTTACTTCCGCAACGTCACCGAGCCCTTGCTCTTCGGAGTGCGGGGCAAGCTGAGGACCCTGGAGCCGGGACGGCGACAGGTCAACATGATCGAGACCCGCAAGCGGGAGCACTCCCGCAAGCCCGACGAGCAGTACAAGGTCATCGAGTCCTGTTCGCCTGCGCCTTACCTGGAGATGTTCGCCCGCTACCCGCAGGAGGGCTGGACCGCTTGGGGAAGCGAGGCTGCCGAGGGCCTGACCCCGCGTGGCCGCCAGTACCCGACATACGGCGAGGCGAGGGCGATCTAGGAGCCCATCCGTTTGGTTTCGATCCCGGCGAGCAGCAGGGGGCACTCGCCTCCCCCGCCGAGGTTCACTTGAGCACTCGAGGGACCAGCTTGCCCCACCAGGTCGTAGACGTTCCGTACTTGGAAATGCCCCCATCGACGTGGGATCGAAGCCAGGTTTGAAGGCCTGGGCCGCGGGTCACGATTACGCCGAGCGCCACCACACCCTCGCGATGCAGGGCCGCGAAGTTACTGAGGTCCCGGTCGAAGAAGGGTCTTTGTTGTTCCACTCCATCTCGACGCCGATGCCAGGGTAGGCGTTGGTGGCCGAGCCGACCTTGAACATGTCGATCTCGTGGCCGCGCACCTTCATCACCGGAGCGTCGTCGATGAGCTTGGTGATCTCGATGGTTCGCTTGCTCCACCCCCGGTCGTGCAGGGAGCCATCGAACTTGATGGCGATGGGAGAGCGGTTGCCGCCCCCGGCGGACACGTCAGCGAAGGGGATCATCAGGTCGTCAAGCGCGGCGCAAAGGTCGAGGAAGTGGGATGGGAAGGACGCCCGGAGGATCACGTCGGAGTACCGGGTGACGCCGTAGGTGTAACCGCCAGGGAGGTCCTTCACGGTGGGCCGCGCCACCGCTCCGGGAAACTCGGGCATTTCATCGACGTTCACCCGGTACGTACTACCACTGTCCCCGGGTGGTCGCTGCGATCCTCAGTTCAGTCCCCATGCCGCCTGGCGGCGGCGTCGCGCATGCGTGAAAATGGTGTGGGCCACCGCCGCCGCCATCGTGTCCTTTGGCCTTCGAGGCCGTCGTTCAGTCTGACCACAGGGTTCCACTTGGAGGGTCGCACACTGTGCTACCAGTACGTGTATCCACGATGAAAAGGGACTGGTCGTCTGCACTGGCCCGACGGCAGATCTCCACGACCGGCTCGGGAGGAAACCTTACCGGGATGGCGTCGCCGAGCCGGCCGCGGCGCCGCTGGGGAGGACCCTGGGGGCAGCTGGTTGTCCGGTCGGGCGTAGTAGTCGTACTCCTCATCAGGGGTCATCGGTGTGTTGGTCATCGGTCCCTCCGGTAGTGGGTTGCCAGCTCGGCGCTGGCCTCTTAAGCAGCCGATCGGCCGGCATCGATAATACGACTGTCGGATCCGGGGCTTGGCTTGTCGTGACCCATACGTGACCCACTGGGCCACACCGGTCAGCTGTCGTCGTCCACCCCCTGGAGGAGCCGCACGGCGCTGTCGAGCTCGGGGAAGTCCTCGCTGACAGCGGCAGCGAGGATGGCATGGGAGGTATCGAAGTAACGGTGTGCGAGCCGGTCGCGCGTCCCGGCGATCTGCGCTCAAGGGAGAGATGGTTCGCTCGCCAACAGCTCCGCAGGAATGGCCTTGATCGCTTCGCCGATCTCGATCAGGCGGACCGGGACGGCGTCGAAGACGAGCCCGTCATGAAGATCACCGCAGGTCCACATCGAGCCTCGGAACCGACGGCTGGCGAGCGCCGAGCGCAGCGATGTCCCCAGAGGATGTCCATAGGTGCCGTTCTGTGTGTCGCCGAGGGCTCCGCCCGGGGTGACGACAGCCCGCTGATCTGGGCGGCATTTCTGCTCGCAGATCGTGAGTCTGGCCAAGTAGTAGAGCCGTCGATCTGCACCCTCGCTCGGCTGACTGGGCTGTGTCGTCGCCAGCGCGAGAAGGATTCTTCTGTGCGGTCCCTGGGTCCCGGGCAACCCTCACCCGTTCGAGCTTCGAGCCAGCTGGGCGGCTCTGGCGGCAAGAATGGCCGCATTGAGCCTAGCCTCCTCGGTCCGGGATGATGCGGATTCGACCGGGGGCGAGATCGACCTCGCAGGCGAATGGGACAAGCTCAGCGACGCGGACGGGCGTGGATGAACATGACCTCACCGCCTCGGCTCTCGCTCCACCCGGTGCCCGTGTCTGGCGGCGGATCTCACCCCGGTCTGCGCCTTGACGTGTGTCATCTGGTCGGCGCTAGAGAACGAAGATCAGCCGGGCCTCCCGTGGACACTCGCCAACACCTGTTGTACTATGTCAACGTGGCTAGGAGACGACACCCCTCGAAGGTCATCGAGGAGGCCGTGCGCTACGCCGAGTTCCAGTGGTTGGAGCTATCGGACGGCTGGCAAATCCGCCCACGCCTGGGGGCTTCATCGTCTGCCCGGGAGCGTGTCCGCAATTCGCTGTGTGGTCAACGCCGCGTGTACCCGAACAGCACGCTCAAGCCATTTGTCGTGCCGTCGACCGCTCCCCCACTCCAATAGGAGACTCCGCATGAACACTTACAACCTCACCCTCCTCGTTGCCGGAATCGACGAGGATCATCTCGACGACATCTACGAGGCGACGGATGGTGCAGCCAACGTGGAGGTCGGCGACAGATGGACGAGCACGGTCGGATACGACATCCAGGCCGACACGTTCGACGATGCCGTCCTTCGGGCTATCAAGCTGATCGAGGAGGTCCCAGGCCGGCCTACGGGTTCCACTCCGCCAACGCCGCCCTCGGACTCATCATGCTCACCCTCGGGCCCATCGAACACGTCCTTCCCCACGAACGACACCGGACCGCAGATCCCTAAAAACCACCCACATCTATGCCGGGAGGCCCACAAATCTGTCGTACACCCCCTGACCAGGGCGTTTGCCCCCGTCGGAAACCTGCACTGGCGTTTCGTGCCTCACCGAAATGGGGCGTGGGGCGGGAAGCCCACGGCCTTAGGGCTCGCGTCTAAATAACGTTCCCGTAGTTACCAGCTTGTAGTTCGCGAGGCGTGAGGCCGTCGGCCACCGATGGTGTAGTTCCACTCGCCGTGGAAGGTGTGGGGCTTCACCTGCGCGGTGG
>JBOGGP010000186.1:0-5343 GCA_050744105.1 Acidimicrobiales bacterium | reverse complement strand
CGCGTCCTCGGCGCCCAGGCTGGGGTACCTGTCTACAGCGAGGTCTCCGACCCGGTGACGGTGGCCAAGAAGGGCGTGGAGGAGGCCATCCGGCTGGGCCGGGACGTGGTGGTGGTCGACACGGCAGGCCGGCTGTCGATCGACGCCGACCTCATGGACGAGGTCCGCCGCATATCGGAGACCGTGGTGCCGCACTACACGTTCCTGGTGATCGACGCCATGACGGGCCAGGACGCCGTCAACACCGCCGAGGCCTTCCACCGCAGCCTCGACCTGGACGGGGTGATCCTGACCAAGGTGGACGGTGACGCCCGGGGAGGGGCGGCCCTCTCGGTCAAGGAGGTCGTCGGCCGGCCCATCGTGTTCCAGTCCACCGGCGAGAAGCAGGGCGACTTCGAGCTGTTCCACCCCGACCGGATGGCCGACCGGATCCTCGGGATGGGCGACGTCATGACCCTCATCGAGCGGGCCGAGGCCGTGGTGGACCAGGAGGAGGCCGAGGCGGCCGCCGAGCGCCTCCAGCGGGGCCAGTTCACCCTGGAGGACTTCCTGGAGCAGATGCAGCAGGTCAAGAAGATGGGACCCATCTCCGGGCTCGTCGGCATGCTGCCCGGCCTGCCCAAGGAGTTGCGCCAGGCCCAGATCGACGACGACGCCCTGGGTCCGATCGAGGCGATAATCCGCAGCATGACCCCGAGCGAGCGTCGCGACCCGGGGATCATCACCGGGTCCCGCCGGGCCCGCATCGCCGCCGGCAGCGGCACGGCCGTCACCGACGTCAACTCGCTGCTCGATCGGTTCAAGGAGATGCAGCGGGTGATGCGCCAGATGACCGGCCTGCCCGGGATGGGCCGGCGCATGGGCCGCCCGGCGGCCAAGGCGGCGCGAGCCCGGCCGGCCAAGACCAGCAAGAGGAAGAAGCGGGGCCGTTGACCCGGCCCCCTACCGAGAGGGACGACATCGCATGGCCGTAAAGCTTCGCCTCATGAGGATGGGAAAGAAGAAGCAGCCCCAGTACAGGCTGGTTGCCGCCGACTCACGCTCCCCCCGCGACGGGCGATTTATCGAGATCCTGGGGACGTACGAACCGAGGATCGAGCCGACCAGGGTGCGCTTCGACAACGAGGCGGTGTTTAAGTGGCTGGGCCGAGGCGCCCAGCCGACAGACACGGTGGCTCGCCTGCTCAGGTCCTCGGGGGCCTGGGAGGAGTACCAGGCGACCCGGGTGGCGACGCCCCGGTGAGCGCCGGTGACGGAGGCGTCTCAGGTGTCCCCCCCGGGGGGCCCCACGGGCTGGCGCCGGCGGACGGCACGGCGGACGACGGCGAGGACGTCGACCCGGCCAACCGGGTGCTCGGGGGCCGGGCCAACGCCGTGCTCGCCTACCTGGCCCGCCACATCGTGGACGCACCCGGGGACGTCCAGGTGGCTGCCTCGGCCGAGAGCGGGGGAGTGCGCCTGGAGCTGTTCGTCGCCCCCGACGACATGGGGAAGGTGATCGGCCGCCGGGGCCGCGTGGCCCAGGCCATCCGCTCGGTCGTGCGGGCGGCGGCGGCGCTGGAGGGGGTCAACGTCACCGTGGACATCGTCGATTAGCGCCTTGCCGAGAGCCCGGACGTGCGTGTCGGGTCGGCGGGCGGAGGTCGTCATGGGGAGCGCAGGCGTGCTGCTGGAGATCGGTCGGGTGCTGCGGCCCCATGGCCTGCGGGGCCAGGTGGTGGTGGCGCTGGTGACCAATCGCCTCGAGCGCTTGGTACCGGGCTCCGAGCTCCACCTGTCGAGGGGCGGGACCCTGCAGGTGAGCTCGGCCCGACCTCTCCGGCCCGGCGCCGGTGCCGGCCACGGAGACAGGTGGGTCGTCGGATTTGCCGGGACGGACAGCCGGGAGGGAGCCGACGCCCTCAGGGGTGCGGTCCTCCTTGCCCCCCCGCTGGAGGCGGGGCCGACCGCAGGCGACGACCCCCCCGGCGTGCTGTGGGTCCACGAGCTGGTCGGGGCCGAGGTGGTCGAGGCCACCAGCGGCGCGCTCCTGGGTCGGGTGGCGGAGGTGCAGGCCAACCCGGCCAGCGACCTGCTGGTGCTGGAGGGGGGCGGCCTGGTGCCGCTCTGCTTCGTCGTCGACCAGGGCTTCCCGTCCGACCAGGGCTTCCCGTCCGACCAGGGGGTCCCGGCCGACCAGGGCTTCCCAGCCGACCAGGGCTTCCCAGCCGACCAGGGCGTCCCGGCCGACCAGGGCGTCCCGGCCGACCAGGGCTCCCCGTCCGACCGAAGCCTTCGACACGAGGAGGCTGCCCGCCGGCTGACGGTGCGAGTGCCACCCGGCCTGCTCGATCTCTAGGCACGGATCCGAGTCGGGCGACGTGCGTATCGACGTGTTCTCCATCTTTCCCCATCTGGTCGAGCAATGGCTGGACGCCAGCCTCATCGGGCGGGGCCGCCTGGCCGGGATCCTCGACCTGCGCACCCACGACCTGCGGGCCGGCGCCCCCGGCGCCCACCGCTCGGTCGACGACAGCCCCTTCGGGGGGGGCGCCGGCATGGTCCTCGCTCCCGAGCCGCTCTTCGCCGCCGTCGAGGCGGTGTCCCCTCCCCGCCCCCTTATCGTGCTCGGTGCCGGCGGGGCCCGCTTCGACCAGGCCCTGGCCTCCGACCTGGCGGCGACCGACGGCTTCTCGTTGCTCTGCGGTCGCTACGAGGGCGTCGACCAGCGCATCGTCGACCACCTGGCCGACGCCGAGGTCTCGGTCGGCGACTTCGTCCTGGCCGGCGGCGAGGTGGCCGCCCTGGTGGTGGTCGAGGCCGTCGCCCGCCTGGTCCCGGGGGTGATGGGCAACGATGCGTCCGCCGCCGAGGAGAGCTTCGCCGGGGGGCTGCTCGAGTACCCCCACTACACCCGGCCGGCGGTGTTCCGGGGCTGGGCCGTTCCCGAGGTGCTCCGCTCCGGCGACCACGGCCGGGTGGCCCGATGGCGGAGGGCCCAGGCGCTGGCTCGTACCCGGGACCGCCGCCCCGACCTGCTGGCCGCCCGCCACGGGCTCTCGGCCTCCGACCGGGCGCTCCTCGACGAGTTCGGCCTGGCCCGAGAGGCGGTGGCCGGTGGCGACCCTGTTCCTCTATCGTGAAGGGTCCTCTCCCGCCCACTGGAGCATCCGCGCCATGAACCCCACCGACCTGGTCGATCGCGACAGCCTGCGAACCGACATCCCCGACTTCGTCCCCGGTGACACGCTCAAGGTCCACGTGCGAGTGGTGGAGGGGACCCGGGAGAGAGTGCAGATCTTCCAGGGCGCGGTGATCCGGCGGCAGGGCGCCGGCGTCCGGGAGACCTTCACCGCCCGCAAGGTGAGCTTTGGCGTGGGGGTGGAGCGGACCTTCCCCCTCCACTCCCCGGTGATCGCCAGGATCGAGGTCGTCACCCGTGGTGACGTCCGCCGGGCCAAGCTCTACTACCTCCGGGATCGCACCGGCAAGGCGGCCAAGATCAAGGAGAAGCGCACCCCCCGCTGATGTCCGCCGGCGGCGAGGGGCGCACGGGCCGGGCCACCCGCCTGGCTATCGAGCTGTTGGTGGTCCTGGTGGCGGCCGGGATCGCCGCCGTGGTGGTGCAGCGGGCCGTGCTGGCGGTGTTTTACATCCCCTCGGCGTCGATGGAGCCACAGCTGGAGATCAACGACCGGGTGGCCGTCTCCAAGCTGGCCTACGACCTGCACTCCCCGCGGCGCGGCGACGTCGTCGTGTTCCTGGCCAGGGCCGAGGGCTCCCAGGCGGCCGGGTCGGCGCCGACGGCCACCCACCAGCGTGATCTGATCAAGCGGGTGGTGGGGCTGCCTGGCGAGACGGTGACTGGCCGCAGCGGGCACGTCTGGATCGACAACCGGCTGCTGGTGGAGCCGTACCTGCCGCCTGGCACCCTGACGTCGGACTTCGGTCCCGTCCGGGTGCCACCAGGGGACCTGTGGGTGATGGGCGACAACCGCAGCGATTCGACCGACAGCCGGGTCTTCGGGCCCATCTCGCAGGGCAGCGTCGTGGGTCGGGCGCTGTGGCGGGTGTGGCCGCTCGACCGCCTGGCCTTTCTCTAGGGGCCCCGGGTCCCCTGGGACGGCCCCCGCGGTGGCAGGGCACCGGCAACGCTCGGCTGTAGCATGGCGTGATGCGCAGCAGCAGGGCCCACCCATCCGTGAGGTGGTCGCCCGGGCTGACCTGGCCATGAGCGCCGAGGATCTCGAGCGCTACGAGACCGAGATCGAGCTCCAGCTCTACCAGGAGTACCGGGCGGTGCTGTCGATGTTCCGGTACGTGGTGGAGACCGAACGGCGCTTCTACCTGGCCAACTTGGTGGACATGGACGCCAGGGGCGAGGGGACGCGCACGTTCTTCGACATCCACCTGCGGGACGCCTGGGTGTGGGACATGTACCGTCCGGCCCGGTTCGTGTCGTCGGTGCGCATCGTGACCTTCAAGGACGTCAACGTCGAAGAGCTGCCCGAGAGGGAGATGTAGCCATTCCGGCTGACCGGCCGGCGCCCGGGCACCGGCAGGTCCTCGGGGCCAGGGGTGAGGCGTTGGCCGCCCAGTGGTACGAGGCGGCCGGCTACCAGGTGGAGGCGCGCAACTGGCGCTGCCGGGAGGGCGAGATCGACCTGGTGGTCCGCCGGGGCCGCTGCGTGGTCTTCTGCGAGGTCAAGACCCGGACCACCGACGCCTTCGGGGCGCCGGCCGAGGCCGTCGGCCGAGCCAAGCGGGCTCGCATCCGGCGCCTGGCCGCCCGTTGGCTGGCCGAGGAGTCGGCCCTGCGGGCCCGCCAGATCCGCTTCGACGTGGTGGCCGTGGTCGGCACCTCGGTCGAGGTGATCGAGGGCGCCTTTTGAGCGGGCCCGCCGGCGACGGGGCCGGCCGGGAGCGGCCCCCGGACCTGGCGCCGGCCACGAAGGTGGTCCACCTGGGCCGCCCCGAGCCGGTGCCCGGGGGCGCCGTCAACCCACCGGTCCACCTGAGCTCGACTTACCACCAGGGGGGCGAGGTGGCCTATGGCCGCGACGGCAACGCAACCTGGTCGGCCCTGGAGGCAGCCATCGGGGGTCTGGAGGGGGGCGAGGCCCTGGCCTTTGCCTCGGGCATGGCCGCCATCGCCGCCGTGATCGGGCTCCTCCCCCTGGCCGGCCGGGTGGTCGTGGCGTCGGGGGCCTACAGCGGCACCAGGCGGCTGCTGGCCGACGCCGCCGGTCGCGGGGTGCTCCGATTCCAGACGTGCGACGTGGCCGACACCGAGGCGACGCTGGCCGCCTGCTCGGCCCTGGGCGGCTCACCCAGCCGGCCCGGGCGGGCCCGGCCGTCCGACGG
>JBOGGP010000185.1:0-5347 GCA_050744105.1 Acidimicrobiales bacterium | reverse complement strand
CCACGACCACAGGGGTGTTCAACGAGCCGATCGAGACGTGGCACAACTCGTCCAAGAAGGGCTACCTCAAGGACCAGTGCATGACCACGATCTTCCCGGACATGAGCTGGAGCCTCATGCAGAAGTTTGTCCCCGGGGTCCTCGGCAGCTCGCTCGGCACCCTGAGCAAGGACAGCGCCGTCCACGGCGCCGACGCCTTCTGAGCACCGCCGTCAGGCGGTGGTGGCGGACTCCACCTCGTCGAGGGCCTGGACGAGGGTGTTCCACCCCAGGGTGGCGCACTTGATGCGGACCGGAAACTTGACGACGCCCTGGAGCGCCTCGAGGTCGCCCAGGGCCACCTCCGGCCCGCCGGCGTCGCCGGCACCGTCGCCGTCGAGGTGGGCCTCGTGCACCGACATCATGGACTTGAAGGCCCGGATGGTGGCCCGGGCCTCGACGACGGTCCTGCCCTTGACCGCGGTGGACATCATCGACGCCGACGACTGGCTGATCGAGCAGCCCTGGCCGTTGACCCGCAGGTCGTCGATGCACAGCTCCCCGGTGTCGCCGGCGGCCACGTCCAGGTAGAGGACGATCTCGTCGCCACACAGCGGGTTAAACCCCTCGGCCCGGTGGGCCGGCGGCACCGGCAGGTCACCCCGGTTGCGGGGGCTCCGGTAGTGGTCGAGGATGATCTCCCGGTAGAGGTCCTCCAGGCCGTTCATCGTGATGTCGTTCCTCCTAGAAGGCAAACAGGCGGTCGGCCTGGCCCAGGGCCTCCGACAGGGCGTCGACGTCGGCCTCGTCGTTGTAGATCGACAGCGACGCCCGGGCGGTGGCGGTGACACCCAGGCGGCGCATGAGGGGCTTGGCGCAGTGGTGGCCGGCCCGCACGCATACGCCGGCCTGGTCGAGCACCTGGGACAGGTCGTGGGGGTGGATGTCGCGGTAGGCGAAGGAGATGACCCCGCCCCGGCCCCCGGCACCGGGTGGGCCGTGGACCACCACGGCGTCGCCGTGGCGCTCGGCCAGCCTGTCCAGGGCGTAGCCGGTGAGGGCCCGCTCGTGGGCCCGGACGGCGTCCATCCCGATGGCCCCCAGGTAGTCGACGGCGGCGCCCAGGCCGATGGCCTCGGCGATGGGCGGGGTGCCCGCCTCGAACTTCCAGGGCACGTCGTTGGTGGTGAAGCCGTCCAGGCGGACGTCGCGGATCATCTCGCCGCCCCCGAGGAACGGCGGCATGGCCTCGAGCAGCTCGGGCCTGGCCCACAGGCACCCGATGCCGGTGGGGCCGAGCATCTTGTGGCCGGTGAAGGCCACGAAGTCGGCGCCCATGGCCTCGACGTCGGTGGGCAGGGCGGGCACGTGCTGGGCCCCGTCGACCAGCACGGTGGCGCCGGCGGCGTGGCCGGCGTCGGCCAGCGCCCGCACCGGGTTGATGGTCCCGAGCACGTTGGACATGGCGGTGAAGGCCAGCAGCCTGGCCCCCTCCAGGGTGCGGTCCAGGTCGTCGAGGGCCAGCCGGCCCGACCCGTCGACGCCCAGGTAGCGCAGGTCGATCCCCCGCTCGGCCTTGAGCTGGAGCCAGGGGACCAGGTTGGCGTGGTGGTCCATCTCGGTGAGGACGACGACGTCGCCGGCGGCCAGGTTGGCCCGGCCCCAGGAGTGGGCCACCAGGTTGATGGCCTCGGTGGCGTTGCGGGTGAAGACCACCTGGGCGGCCGACCCGGCCCCGACGAAGGTGGCCACCTTGCCCCGGGCCCCCTCGTACAGGCGGGTGGCCTCCTCGGCGATCGAGTAGACGCCCCGGTGCACGTTGGCGTGCGTCGTCTCGTAGTAGTGGCTCATGGCCTCGATCACCGGAGCCGGCTTCTGCGAGGACGAGGCCGAGTCCAGGTAGACCAGCCTGGTGCCGTGGACGGCGACGTCGAGGATCGGGAAGTCCTTTTTGACCCGGGCGACGTCTACCGCCATGCGTCGTAGCCCTCGTCCTCGAGCCGCCGGGCCAGCTCGGGCCCGCCGCGCTCGACGATGCGCCCGCCCACCAGCAGGTGGACCACGTCGGGGGTGAGGCGGTCGAGGATGCGCTGGTAGTGGGTGACCAGCAGCACGCCGAGGGACGGCCGGGCCCGGCGCACCGCCTGCACCCCTTCGGCCACCACCCGAAGGGCGTCGATGTCGAGCCCGGAGTCGGTCTCGTCGAGTACGGCCAGCTCGGGTTCGAGGATGGCCATCTGCAGGATCTCGTTGCGCTTTTTTTCGCCGCCCGAGAAGCCCTCGTTCAGGAACCGCCCGCCGAAGCTCTCGTCCATCCCCAGCCGCCTCATCCACTCCATGATCGACAGCCGCAGCTCCAGCACCGACAGCTCGATCCCCTTGCGGGCCGACAGCGCCTGGCGCAGGAACTGGATGACGGGGACGCCGGGAATCTCCTCGGGATACTGAAATGCCAGGAAAATCCCAGCCTTGCCCCGGGTCTCGGTGGGCCATCCGGTGATGTCCTCGCCCTTGTACAGGATGCGCCCACCGGTCACCTGGTAGGCGGGACTGCCGAGCAGGGTGTTGGCCAGCGTGGACTTGCCCGACCCGTTGGGGCCCATGAGGGCGTGGATCTGGCCGGTGCCCACCTCGAGGTCGACCCCCCGCAGGATCTCCCTGCCCTCGACGGCGACCCGAAGGTCCTCGATCCTGAACAACGGCGGCGGCATCGCCACCATCCTATTACCACTACCGGCGTAGGGGAAAAGGGGTCCGGCGCCGGTACCGCCCCCTTTCCCCGCTAGTCTGGCAGCTGAATGGGGGTTGGTCGCGATGGGTGAGCCCTCATCGACACCAGACGTCGCCTCCCGGGGGACCCCGGGGGACCGGGTGACCCTGGTGGAGGGATCCGCCTTCCTCATCTGCGCCGGGGAGGGCGACGTGTCGCCGGCGTCGCCCGAGGGCTTCTTCTTCCGGGACAGCCGTTTCCTGTCGCGCTGGACGCTCCTGGTCAACGGCGTGCCCCCCGAGATCCTCTCCTCCTCGGTCCCCGACCCGTTCTCGGCCACCTTCGTGGGCCGGGGCCTGCCCCGCCCGGGCCGGGCCGACTCGGCCCTGATGGTCGTGCGCCACCGCTACGTCGGCCGGGGGATGCGCGAGGACCTGACCGTCCGCAACTACGGCGAGGAGCCGGCCTACTGCGCCGTCGAGCTGGGGTACGGCGCCGACTTCGCCGACCTGTTCGTGGTCAAGGAGGCTCGGGCGGCCCCCGACGGCGAGCGCCAGGCGGTCCACGACGGCGGGGCCCTGGTCTTCCGTCACCGCCACGGCTCCCACGCCCGAGCCCTGCGCATCTCGTTCTCCGAGCCGGCGTACCTCGACGCCCACCTGGCCCGCTGGGAGGTCATCCTCCCCCCCCGGGGCGAGTGGTCGCTGTGCCAGCAGTTCTCGTGCTCGATCGACGGCAACCAGATCGAGCCCCGGTGGTTGTGCGGCGCGCCGGTGGAGCGGGCCAAGCCGGCCGAGCGCATGGCCCACTGGCGCCGCAGCGTCCCGGTCCTCGAGACCGACCACGAGGGGCTGCGCTCGGTGGTGGCCCGCAGCTCCGAGGACCTGGGGGCGCTGCGGATCTTCGACCCCGACTACCCAGAGCGCACGGTGGTGGCGGCTGGGGCGCCGTGGTTTATGACCCTGTTCGGGCGGGACTCCCTGATCACGGCGTGGATGGCCCTCATCGTCGACCCCGAGCTGGCCCTCGGCACCCTCCAGACCCTGGCCCGCTTCCAGGGCCAGGAGGTCAACCCTCGCAGCGAGGAGGAGCCCGGCCGCATCCTCCACGAGATGCGCTTCGGCGAGGCGTCCTCGCTGTCCCTCGGGGGCGGGACCATCAACTACGGCACGGCCGACGCCACCCCGCTCTTCGTCATGCTCCTCGGCGAGCTGCGGCGCTGGGGCCTGGCCCGGGAGGCGGTGGACGAGCTGATGCCCCATGCCGACCGGGCCATCGAGTGGATGGAGCACTTCGGCGACCGGGATGGCGACGGCTACGTCGAGTACCAGAGATCCTCGGACCGGGGCCCGGCCAACCAGGGGTGGAAGGACTCCGGCGACGGCGTGCGCACCGCGGAGGGCCGGCTCCCCGACGGCCCCATCGCCCTGGCCGAGGTCCAGGGATACGTGTACGGGGCCTACCTGGCCCGGGCCTTCTTCGCCGCCGAGCAGGGCGACCCGGTCCTGTCCAGCCGGCTGCGGGGCCGGGCCGCCGCCCTCAAGGCGGCGTTCAACGAGGACTTCTGGCTGGAGGACCGGGGCTGGTACGCCATGGGCCTCGACCGCGACAAGAAGCCGATCGACGCCCTGGCCTCCAACATGGGCCACTGCCTGTGGACCGGGATCCTCGACGCCGACAAGGCCGACGCCGTCGGCCGGCGCCTGCTGTCGCCGGAGATGTTCAGCGGCTGGGGCATCCGCACCCTGGCCACCTCCATGGCCGGCTACAACCCCATCAGCTACCACTGCGGGTCGGTGTGGCCCCACGACAACGCCCTGTGCGCGGCCGGCCTCATGCGCTACGGCATGGTCCGCGAGGCCCAGCAGGTGATCATGGCCATGCTCGACGCCGCCGTGGCGGGGGGCGGCCGCCTGCCCGAGCTCTTCGCCGGCCTGGACCGCGCCGAGCTGCCCATGGTCGTGGGGTACCCGACGTCGTGCTCGCCCCAGGCCTGGGCGGCCGCCTGCCCCCTGCTCATGCTGCGGACCCTGCTGCGCCTCGACCCGTGGGTGCCCCGGGGCAAGGTGTGGCTCCACCCGGCCCTGCCCGACCAGATCGGCCGGCTGCGGGTGGGGCGGATCCCCCTGGCCGGGGCCCGGGTCTCGGTCACCGTGGAGGGCGACACCGTCTCTGTCGACGGCCTGCCCGCCGACCTGGAGTTGGTCGACGCCCCCCGACATCCCCTGACCGGGTCCGTCTAGCCGCGTCCCCCGGTCGTGTGCCGGGCGCCGGCCGGGTCCAATCCGTGGGGAAGGACGGACGCTGGCGGGTGGGTCTGGTCCTGGGCCGGTCGTGTGCCGGGCGCCGGCCGGGTCCAATCCGTGTCCTGTGACCGGGCCCGTCTAGCTGGCGTCCCTGCGGTCCTGTCGGGCACAAGCCGGGTCCAGTCCGTGTCCTGTCCGGGTCCCGGCGGCCTATGATCGTCTCCCTTCGAGCCAGGGGGTGACCCGTGCCCAGGACCGTGACCCACCACGCCGGCATTGAGCCGGAGATGCCCTTGGCTCTGGTTATGGTTGGCCGGAGGGCGGGGCCGCTCGGGCCGGCCGGGGGGATGCGGGCGGGGCCGCTCGGGCCGGCCGGGGGGATGCGGGCGGGGCCGCTCGGGCCGGCCGGGGG
>JBOGGP010000184.1:0-5351 GCA_050744105.1 Acidimicrobiales bacterium | reverse complement strand
CGGCGCCCCGGCGGCGACCCGGGTCATGTCCCTGAATCCGCCGGCGGCCAGGCGCAGGAGGGCCGCCTCCTCGGTGGCGGTGTCGGCGGCCAGGTTCATCAAGGCGGCGGCGGCCAGGTGGGGCACGTGGGAGACCAGGGCCACCAGGTCGTCATGGCGGCGGGCCGACACGGCCACCGGGTTGGCGCCGATCGAGGCGATCACCGCCCGGAGGCGAGCATAGGCGTCGGGGTCGGTGCGCTCCCCCGGGGTCAGGACCCAGGTGGCGCCCGCGAACAGGCCGGCGTCGGCGCCGTCCATGCCGTCCTGCTCCGAGCCGGCCATGGGATGGCCGCCGATGAAGCGGCCGGCTCCGGCCAGGGCGGCGGCGATGGGCCCCTTCACGCCGGCCACGTCGGTGACGATCCCCCCGCCGGCCAGGGCGCGGCGGGCCTCCTCGACGACGGCGTCGGCGGGGGTGGCCACGAAGGTCACGGCGGCGCCGACGTCCTCACCGATGTGGTCGATGGCGGCCAGCTCGAGGGCCCGCCGGGCCCGGGCCGGGTCGGCGTCGCGGCCGGTGACCCGCCAACCCCGGCGGCGTAGGGCCATGCCGATCGATCCCCCGATCAGCCCCGTGCCCACCACCTGGGCGGTGGGCGGGACCGGGGCCGTCACTCCGGAAGGTCGTCGCGCAGCCCGCGAGCCCCGTGGAGGTAGACGTGGTGCAGCCCGGCCCGGTCCCGGTCGGTGAGGAGGTGGAACATCACCCGGATGCACAGCTGGGTCCCGCCGGCGATATCCAGCTCCCGGGCGCACATCAGCGGGATGTCCCCGAGCCCCACCTCCCGTGCCGCGGTGGCCGGGAAGATCGAGTGGATGTCGCCGGTGGCCGTGAAGATGACGCTGACCAGGTCGTCCTTGGAGATGGCATTGCACTCCATCACCGCCGCCACCAGCTCCTGGGTCCGGGCACTCACCTGGGCGGCAGTGTCGTAGTCGACGGTGGTGGCACCGCGGATGGCTCTGAGGGCTCGGCTCACGCGGCAACCCTAGGCGCCGGGCCGCCCCCCGTTCACGGGGGAGGGGAGGTGGGAGGGGAGGTCACCCGGGCCATGGACCGTCTTGTGCACCTAGGTACGGCTACGGGGTACCTCAGTGCACAGTTCGCCCGCCAGGCCGACGGGACCGCCGCCACCTCGATGTCGGTGTGGCGTCACAGCCCGGCGTCGATGACATCGCACAGCCGGGTCAGGGCGGCCTCGACCCCGGCGGCGGGGAGGTAACGCAGCGGTCCGTCGATCACCAGGTTGGCGAGCCCGTGGACGGCGCTCCACGCCGCGACCTCGCTGTAGGGACGGCGCATCTCGGGCACCACGCCGACCTCCACCAGGTCGTCGAAGGCGTTGGTCAGGATCTGGTAGGGCCCGAGCCCGCCAGGGCCCCGGGCGGCTGGCCCAGGCTCGGCGGCCGGGTCGTGGCCGGCCGCCCAGATGGTGCGAAACAGGCCCGGCTCGGCCAGGGCGAAGTGGAAGTACGCCCGCCCGATGGCGCGCAGGCGAGTCCTGGCCGCCGCCTCGGGATCGGGACCGGGGGTCACCTCGGACAGCGAGACCTCGATTGCTGCCGCCAGCTCCGCCAGACCTCGATCGGCGACGGCGGCCATGAGGTCGGCCCGCCGGGCGAAGTGCCGGGAGCCGGCGTTGTGGGACACGCCCAGCTGGCGGGCCATGTCCCGCAGCACCACGGCGTCGGGACCGCCGGTACGGGCAGCGGCGAGGGACGCTTCGACGAGGGCGTTGCGCAGGTTGCCATGGTGGTAGCGGGTCCGGCGTGCCGGCAAGAGATCCATACCTACATGTTGACACTATCCACTTGGTGGGCCATAGTGTTGACTATGCCAACATCGGTCGCCACCAGTTCGTGGGTTCAGGCGCCGGGGGTCGTCCTCGCCGTGGTGTTCTGGTCGGTGCGGCCGCCGGGAGGTTCCTGGCCGCCGGCCTCGGTCTCTTCTGCCTCTCTGGCCCGACCGACCAGCGGCGACGGTTGCACATCATCGGGGAAGGTGAGCCCATGTCCACCCTGGTAGCGTTTCACGCCCACCCCGACGACGAGTCGATCCTCACCGGGGGCACCCTGGCCCATGCCTCGGCCGACGGCCACCGGGTGGTCGTGGTGGTCGCCACCGGTGGCGAGCTCGGAGAGGTCCCTACCGGCCTGATCGGCACCGGCGAGCAACTGGCGCAGCGCCGGGCAGGCGAGACGGCCCGGGCCGCCCGCGTCCTCGGTGTCCACCGAGTCGAGCTCCTCGGATATCGAGACTCGGGCATGGCCGGGCGTCCGAGCAACGACGATCCGTCGTGCTTCTGGCGGGCCGACCCGGCGCTGGCCGCCCGCCGCCTGGCCGACATCCTGGACCAGGAGAGTCCCGACGTCCTAACCATCTACGACGACCACGGTGTCACCGGGCACCCCGACCACATCCAGGTCCATCGGGTCGGCGCACTTGCCGCCCGACTGGTCCGGGTGGGCCGGGTCTACGAGGCCACCATGGACCGGGAGGCAATTGCCAGCCTGGTCGCCCAGGCTGCCGCCGCCGGGCTCCCCGAGCCCCCCGACATCGACGTGGAGCATCTCGGGAGCCACTCGGCAGTCATCACCACCAGGGTCGACGTCGGTGCCCACCTCGACCGCAAGCGCCAGGCCATCGCCGCTCACGCCAGCCAGGTATCCGAGACCTCCCTGTTGCTGTCAATGCCCACAGAGGCGTTCCACGCCTTCGCGGCCACGGAGTGCTACGTCCGCGGCGACGGTCGGTCCGAGCCACTGGCCGCGACCTCTCTTTTCGGGCCGCGGTGATGTCCGCCACTGGGCATCTCGACCGCTCGGACGAAGCCGGCGCCCTGGCCTTGTCCCGGACGCTGGAGGAGATCCAGGCCGTGTCGAGCGAGATCGCCGAGATGCTGCGCCGGCTGTCCGACGCCTCCAAGGCGACGCCGCACTCGGACTGGTCGATCTACCAGCACGCCGCCCACCTGGCGGTGGCCCAGCAGGGCTTTGCCGACTGGATCAGTGGGGCCGAGCCCGAGAACCTGGCCAGCGGGGCCCGGCGGGGCTTCGCCGCCGCCGGCGGGCGCTTCGACCAGTTCAGCCAGGTCAACGCCGGCGTGCTTCGCGACTTCGGCCAACGCAGCCCGGCACAGCTCGCCGGGCTCATAGCCGCGGGGACCCGTGCTGTCCTCGCTGCCTCAGGCAGCAGGGATCCTCGGCATCGGGCCCCCTCCCCCTTCGGGCCGCTGGGCCCTGGCACCTACCTGGCCTATGTCCTCACCCATCTCCTCGCCCACGGCCATCCGATCGCCAGGGCCCTGGGCCGGCCGACCCCCATCACCAGGTCCCGGGTCCTGCTGTGCCTGCCGTTCCTCGAGGCGGTCCTGCCGCTGGCATTCGACAACCAGGAACGGGGCAGGAAGATCGGGGCCCGCCTCGAGGTGCGCCTGCGCGGCGGCGAGCGGTTTACCGTCTGCTTCGACGAGGGAGCCCTGAGCGTGGAGCCGGCGCCGGCCGGCCGTGTCCACTGCTACCTGTTCGCCGATCCGGTCGCCTTCTTCCTGGTGTGGATGGGCCTGCGCAGCCAGTGGGGCCTGATTGCCTCGGGCAGGCTCGTCGCCTTCGGCCGCAGGCCATGGCTTGCCCTTCGACTCAAGAGCCTGGCCCCGAATCCGTAGCTTACTTAGCCTAGCTTACTAGGACGAGCGTTGCTTCGTTGACTCTGTTGAGGTCTTGACCAGCGTGAATACTCAAAATTCAGTCAACGAAGCAACGCTCGCCTTGGTAGGTAGCCGTCCAGTGGCCAGACCGTTGGACCGCCTTCCTGTTCACCGGCGCCAACCATGGCCAGGTGATCCGCCCTGGAGGTCTGCGTCTAGAAGTCTGCGCCCTAAAAAGTCGGGTGCGACGCGGACGACGCCGCCATAGGGTCGCAGGGCATGGGCGGAGGTCAGCGTGCTGGGCTGCGCATCGCGTGGGAGGTCGGTCCGGCCTGGACTGTGGTCCTGGGTGCGAGCGCGGTAGTGGAAGGCTCGCTCCCTGCGGTGAGCACCGTGGCCGGCGGCCGTCTGATCGGTGCGGTGCCCAAGGCGTTGGCCGCCGGCGGGCTCCACGGCGCGGCCGGTCACGGCGCGCTCGCCGCCGCCGCCGTCCTGGTCGGGGCGTTCGCACTCGGCCAGACCATGGACGCGATCCTGTTCGCGTGTGCGCAGGGATTCTCGATGCGGGTCCTGGGCGAGGTGCACCGCCGGGCGATGGTGGCGTCGCTCGCGCCGGCCGAGCTCGACTCGCTGACCACGCCCGAGCACCGCCGACTGCTCGATCTGGCCGAGCACGACCGGTGGCCGAACATGTATGCCTTCGTCAGCGGGCTGCGCCGGCTGATCACGTTCAGAGTGATCGCCTTGACCTCCGCCTTCCTCGTGGCCCGGTTCGACTGGCGCCTCGCTCTTGGGCTGGTGGCTGTGTACACCCTGGTGGGGCACCGGCTGCGGAGGCGCCAACGGGAGGCGATCAGCTACGGAGACGAGCCGGTCCGCCGTGCCCACTACTTCCGGGAGACCGCGCTCAGCGCCGAGGCAGCCAAAGAGTTGCGGGTCTTCGGACTGGTGCCGTGGATGCTCAGCAACTTTGACGCCGAATGGCGCAACGGCATGGCCCCGGTCTGGCGCGCCCGACGAGCGTCGGCCGCCGAGGTCGTCGCCCTGCTCGCCGTCATCCTCACCGCCAACGTGGTCGCCTTCACCGTGGTCGCCGACGCCGCTCGGTCGCAGCGGATCGGAGCGCCGACGGTGTTGGTGGTGGTGTCGGCCGCCCTGGCGCTCAGCCAGCTTGGCCTGGTGATGCCCGAGGACGACCACGTGGCCCAGGGCGCCCAGGTCGCTGGAGCTCTTGAGCGGGGGGTCGCCCGATCTCTGAGCCACGCGCCCGGCGCGGGCAAGCCGCTCCCGACGCCGAGGGCACACGAGCTACGGGTCGAAGACCTCCGCTTCGCTTACCCCGGCCAGACCCGACCGCTCTATGACGGCCTCAACCTGGTCGCCCCCGCCGGTCGCTCGCTGGCGATCGTCGGCGCAAACGGGGCGGGCAAGACCACGCTGGTGAAATTGCTGGCCGGCCTGCACCGCCCCGAGTCGGGACGCATCCTGGCCGACGGCGTCGACATCCGCGACCTCGACGCCGCCGCCTGGCAGCACCGCCTGGCCGCCATCTTCCAGGACTTCACCCACTACCCGATGTCGGCCGCCGACAACGTCGGCTTCGGAGCCATCGGCCGTCACCTCGGCCACGACCGCGACCTCCTCGACAGAGCCGCCGAGCGG
>JBOGGP010000183.1:0-5485 GCA_050744105.1 Acidimicrobiales bacterium | reverse complement strand
GCGCTGCCATCAGCGGCCATCAGGAGAACATTAGCCCTTTGTACTAGCCTATGCTCGGCAGTGCGTGAACAGGTCAGTGCCTGAAGGGTCTGGCGTTGACCGTCTGAGATAGCAAGGGCAGCAGCGGAAACCATGCTACATTATAGCATGTCTATCGTAGTCTGTAAAGGTAAAACCGAGACACTACACTAGTACCCTCGCCCGGAAGGCATTTCAGTTGGAGGGCGGTTGGTTGGAGGGCGGTTGGTTGGAAGGCAGAGTATCTCGCCCAAGAATATAGGTCGTAACGGGATCCTTTCATTTCTGTCCCCGCCGTCGTATCGTCCGGTTTTGATGGAATCCTCCCGCACCAATCAGCTGACGGCCCCACCCGAGCCAGCCGGGCCGGCCGAGGCGGCAGCGTTCGACGGCTTCGCGGTGTCCGAGCTCGAGGAGGACTTCCGGCTGGCCTGCGTGTCCCGCCTGCTCGACGACCGGGAGATCGCCCTGCAAAAGCAGAGCCGGGTCTACTTCCAGATTTCCGGCGCCGGCCACGAGGCCCTGCTGCTCGGCCTGGGCCGCCACCTGCGGGCCGGCTACGACTGGTTCTTCCCCTACTACCGCGACCAGGCGCTGATGCTGCGCCTGGGCCTGACCCCGACCCAGGTTCTCCTCCAGGCGGTGGGCTCGGCCGACGACCCGTCGGGGGCCGGCCGCCAGATGCCGTCGCACTGGGGCTGCCGCCCGCTCAACGTCGTCACCCAGTCGAGCCCCACCGGGAGCCAGTGCCTGCCGGCGGTCGGCTGCGCCGAGGCCGGGCGCTACATCGAGGCGCGGCGCCTGGCCTGTGCCACCAACCTGGACGGCACCAGCGCCCACGACGACGAGCTGACCTACGTGTCGATGGGGGACGGGGCCACCGCCGAGGGGGAGTTCTGGGAGAGCCTCAACGCGGCTTGCCTGCTGCGCCTGCCCGTGCTGTTCGTGGTGGCCGACAACGGCTATGCCATATCGGTCCCCGCCGCCGAGCAGGGCCCGGCCCCAGTCAGCGAGCTGGCCCGCAGCTTCCCGGACCTGACCGTGGCCGTCATGGACGGCTGCGACTACTTCGAGGTGCGCCGGCGCAGCGCCGAGGTCGTGGCCGGCGTGCGGGCCGGGGCGGGCCCGGCCCTCGTCCACGCCACCGTCACCCGGCCCTACTCGCACTCCTCGGCCGACACCCAGTCCAAGTACCGGCCGGCCGGCGAGCTGGTCGACGAGATCGCCGGGGATCCGATCAGCCGGTTCGAGCACGCCCTGGTCACTGGCGGCGCCATCTCCGCCGAGCGGGCCGCGGCGATACGCCAGGAGGCTCGCGCCCTGGTGGTCGAGGCCAGCCGGGCCGCGCTGGCCGGTCCCCGCCCCGATCCGGCCTCGGTCACCCGTCACCTCACCGACCTGGCGCCGCCACCGGCCGGCGCCGAGGAGGCCGACGACGGCACCGGCCCGGTGGTGGCCCTGGGGGAGGCCATCCGCCTCACCCTCCACGAGCAGATGGCGACCGACCCCCGCATCCGGGTCTTCGGCGAGGACGTGGCCGACGCTGCCCAGTCGGTGCTGGGGGAGGTGGAGGGCAAGGGCGGGGTGTTTGGCACCACCTCCGGCCTCCAGCGGGCCTTCGGGCCGGACCGCTGCTTCAACACCCCCCTCGCCGAGGCCGGCATCGTGGGTCGGGCTGTGGGCCATGGCCTACGGGGGCTGCGGCCGGTGCCCGAGGTGCAGTTCTTCGACTACATCTGGCCGGCCATGCAGCAGATCCGCTGCGAGATGGCGACCATACGGTGGCGCTCCAGCGGGGCCTGGCAGTGCCCCATGGTGCTACGGGTGCCCATCGGGGGCTACCTCACCGGGGGAGCCTTGTTTCACTCCCAGTCGGGAGAGTCGATATTCGCCCACACTCCGGGCCTGACCGTGGTCATGCCGGCTCGGGCTCGCGACGCCGTGGGCCTGCTGCGCACCGCCCTGGCCGCCGAGGATCCGGTGATGTTCCTGGAGCACAAGCACCTGCTGCGCCAGGCCTACACGCGCGATCCTTTCCCCTCGGCCGGCTTCCGCCTACCGTTCGGACGGGGGCGCATTGCCCGGCCCGGCCGCCACCTGACCGTGGTCACCTGGGGGGCCATGGTCCACAAGACCACGATGGCTGCCGGCCACCTGGCTGCCGACGGCTTCGAGGTCGAGATCGTCGACCTGCGCAGCATCATGCCCTGGGACCAGGCCCTGGTGGCCGAGTCCGTGGGCCGAACCGGGCGCCTGCTCGTCGTCCACGAGGACGTGGTCACCGCCGGCTTCGGCGCCGAGGTGGCGGCCTGGGCCGCCGACGAGTGCTTCGCCGCCCTCGACGCCCCCGTGCGCCGGGTGGGGGCCCTCGACGCCTGGGTGGCCTACGAGCCCACGCTGGAGCGAGCGATGCTGCCCCAGACCGAGGACGTCGAGGCCGCCGCCCGAGCCCTGCTCGCCTACTGAGCCCTCGCCTCAACTCAAAGGGCGACGAACTGCAGTCCCCTCGACTGAAGGGCCGGGATCACCGTCTTCAGCGCCGTCACCGTCTCGGAGCGGTCCCCGCCGCCGTCGTGGCACAACAGGATCTCCCCGGGCGCCGCGGCCAGGAGCTTGCTCACGATGTACGAGGTGCCGGGTCGGGACCAGTCCCTCGGGTCGACGTCCCAGTCGATGGGGGTCATGCCCATCCGGGCCACGCTGGCCAGCATCCCCGGCGACGAGTCGCCGCCGGGGGAGCGGAACACCCTGGCCACCTTCCCGGTGGTGGCGAATATGGCTTGAAGGCCGCCGGATATCTCGGCGTCCATCTTGTCCTGGGGCAGGGTGGCAAAGGGCAGCGGGTGGGTCATCGAGTGGTTGCACACGCTGTGGCCGTCGGCCACCATCTGGCGGACCAGGTCGGAGTGGCCGTAGACATGGACCCCCACCAGGGAGAAGGTGGCCAACACATTGTACTCGGCCAGCACGGCCAGCACCTGTGGTGTCCAGGGCAGGTCGGGGCCGTCGTCGATGGTCAGGGCCACGGCGTTGGCCGGTGCGTCGGGCAGGTAGTCGTGCAGCGAGTACACCGGGGCCGACCTCGGGGCGGCGGGGACCACCGGCACCCCGGGCACGGGCGAGGGCATGGTCGTCGTGGTGGTGGTCGAGCTGGTCGTGGTGGGGGGAGGGGGGTTGTATCGCACCGGGCGGACGTCCTTGGCGGCCGGCCCAGGGCGGTGCCGGGGAGCGGCCAGGTAACGCTCGAGGGCGGCCCCTCCGGCGGCCAGCACGGCGGCCGCCCCGGTGCCGAGGAGGGCTCGCCGGGTCAGGCCGCCCCCCTGCAGCCGGTGCTGCGGGCGGGTCACGGGCCGGTCAACCCGGTCCCGGCCGGGCACCCCCCCGGCCCGGCCGATCCCCGACCGGGCAGAGCCAAGGGCAGGGCAGGGGGCAGCGGAAGCGATGGTGGCAGGTCCCCGCAGGGCGCGACAGCTGAGCCAGGAGCAGTGGTGGCGATCAACCCAGCCTACCTCGGGCCGCCGCCCCGCTCTCCCCGCCTGATGCCCACGTGGCCCATGCGTGGCGGTGGGTTGCGCTGAGAGTGGTCCAGACGCCTCCAGTGGTCGACTTGGCGAATCTGAGGACGAAAATAGTGCCTAGAGTGTTGACGGCGGGGTTGCAGGGCGATATCGTGCCGGGTGCGGTGGGGACGGGAGCTGACCCGGTAGAAGTGAGTGAGCAGACCTCCTTCTCCGGGTCGCTTTCCCGCCGTGGTGGTCGCCGTCAGGGTCGCCGGCCTGTCTCGGCCAGCACGGCGTCGGCCAGGTCGGGCCATGCCACCGCCGCCCACGGCCCGAAATCCCGGTCAGCCACGCCGGCGCACGCCACCTTCGCCACCGGGTCGACCCAGACGAAGGACCCCGACCGGCCGAAGTGCCCGAAGGTGGCCGGCGAGTTGGCCCGGCCGGTCCAGTGCGGGGACTTGTGGTCCCGCACCTCGAAGCCCAGCCCCCAGTCGTTGGCCGGCTGCCGGCCGAAACCGGGCAGCACGCCGCGGAGTCGGGGAAAGGCCACGCCGGTGGCGCGGGCCAGCGCCGCCGGGGCTACCAGCGTCGGGGCCATGAGCTCGTGGGCGAAGGTCACCAGGTCGGTCAGCGGACCGGCCGCCCCCGAGGCCGGGCTGCCCTCGATCGTGGTGCCGGTCATCCCGAGCGGCGACAGCACCGCCTCGTCCAGGTAGTCGGCCGCCGTCATGGCGGTGGCGCCGGCCAGGACCTCGCCCAGGATCTCGAAGCCGGCGTTCGAGTAGATGCGCCGGGCGCCGGGGGCAGCCACCGGCCGGCGCGACGCCAGGGGCAGACCCGAGGCGTGGGCCAGCAGGTGGGCCAGGGTCGATCCCTCCGGCCCCGCCGGTTCGTGGAGGGACACGATGCCCTCCTCCAGGGCCACGAGGAACCCGAGGGCCACCACCGCCTTGGTCACCGACGCCCACGGCAGGACCAGATCCACCGGCCCCACCAGGTGACGGCGCCCGTCAGGGCCGACCACGCCGGCCGCCGCCGTGGTCACCGGCCAACCCGCCACCCGGTCCAGGGCGCCCAGCGCCGTCACGGCCCCGAGCTCGAGGGGCAGTCCAGCCCTGATGCCAGGCGAGCCAGGTCGCCCTCCATCCTGTTGAAGTAGCCGTAACCGGACGGCTCCACGGCCAGCGGGGGGCCGTCGAGAGTGTCGAGGGCCAGGACCCGCAGGTGGGCCTGGCGGCCGACCTCGTCGACGGACGCAGCGCTGGCGGGTGGCTCCGAGAAGGCGGCGGAGACGCCGCCGGCTCGGGCGGCGGCGGCGGCGGCGGCCACCTCGGCGGCGGTCGCCCCGGGGCCGACCACGTCGAGGCTCACCCCGTAGCGGGCGGTGCCGGCAAAGGCCCCGTCGGGCACCACGGCCACGTTGTGAATGCACCCGGCGAGCGTGCTCTGGTAGTCGATGCCAAGGGTCCCGAGGACGGCTCTCTCGTCGGCGGCGCCGGCCTGGTAGGTGGCCCGGCCCGCCGGGTCGGCGGCCTCCAGGGCGGCGGCCACCAGCCCGGCGGCCCGGGCCATGCTCCGGGGATCCAGCCAGAACTCGGGGCTCGGGGTGGCGCCGAGCCTTGACCCAAGCGCCAGCACCCTCGCCGGCGGCGGGCCCTCCCCGCTGGCCATGGCCTCCTCCAGCCGGGGCTGGTAGCCCCCACCCACCTCCACCACGGCAGCGGCCCCCCGGGCCGCTGCCAGCTGCGCCGCCGTCAACGTGACGGTGCGGTCGTCGGCGGCGCCGGCGGCCAGGTCGGTGACCGAGACCCGGTCGGTCCCCACCGCGGCCACCAGCTGGGCCAGGGCAAAGTTGGTTGCCACCACCCCCAGGCGACGGGCCGGCGGCGGAGCGGTGGCCGCTGCGCAGCCGGCCAGCCCGGCGGCGGCGACCAGCCCGACAGCGGCCGCCCGCCCGACAGCGG
>JBOGGP010000182.1:0-5492 GCA_050744105.1 Acidimicrobiales bacterium | reverse complement strand
GGGCCGCGGTGCTCGGGCGGGCCGCGGTGCTCGGGCGGGCCCCGGTGCTCGGGCGGGCACCGGTGGTCAGGCGGGGGCGGGCTCGCCTGAGGAGGGGTCTGGGCCGCCCGGCCCCGTCCGGGGCCCAAGCGCCAACGGGGGCTGGGGCCCGTCGTAGCTTTCCTGGTGGGCCTAGGTGACCGGATGACCTGGCGACCACGAGCCCAGGCTCCGGACTGTGCACTAAGGTACCGCTAAGGGGTACCGTAGTGCACAATACGCATCCGGGCCCGCCCGACGGGGCGGTTACGGCCTTCCTCGGCGCCGAGCGCCTTGAGGGTGCCGGGCATGGTGAGACAGCGCCCGTGGAGCTAGGCGCAGTGGAAAGCCAACCACCTCAACCGGAAAGCCCGATGGTGGGCGGCCGAGGGCCGGTCCGATTCGGGCTGACTGACGGCTGTCGGGCCGCTGGTGGTCCTGTCCCCGCCGTCTTGGCTTGCTTGGCTCAGCTCCAATTTATGCTCCTGCACCGGCGTCGTCGTCTCAGCCTCAGGATGCCGCCGGCGGCCGGACCCTCGGTGCCGGTACACCGACCGCTGGCCCGTCCGCCGCCCACTCGGGCCAGCGCCGCCGGGACACGATGGCCAGCCGGCGCATCAGCTCGATGGCTCCGGGGTCGTCGTCACCGGGGCGGGTCTGGATCGATCCGTCGGCGGCCATGCCGGCGATGATCGCCCGCCCCTGGTCGGTGCGCACCACTGTCAGGGTCCAGTCGTTGAAGGCCCCGATGCCGCCCGTCGAGATGTCGGCATGCTCTGCGGCAAAGTCCGGGCAGGACTTGCAGCCCTGCCGGGTCCAGGCGTGGCACTCCTTGAGCGGGACCTCATGGTAACCCCCGTCGCGGGTCCAGAGCTGAAAGGCCCCCTTGATGTTCATCTTCACGATGTCGGCTCGCCGGATCCCGTAGCGGGCCTCGAAGAGCTCCTCGAATATGGAGTCGTCGAAGGTCTTCGAGCAGAGCAGGCCGATCGACAGGGCCAGCCGCCGGCCGGGCTTGCCCGCCTTGCGGGCCTTCATGACGCCGGGGACCGACGCCTGGCAGCTCATCCCCACCAAAGCCAGCCGCTCGTGCCCGTCGGCCACCGCGGCGCTGTAGGCCAGGGTGTTGGCCGAGTAGGTGTAGCGGGAGCCCGCCGCTGCCAGGATCTCCGCCCGGGTGCGAACGACGCCGGGCACGGCCCGCCACTCCGACCCGTCGCCGGCGAGCAGGGACACCAGGCCGGCGTCGATCCGGTCGTGCTCCAGGCACCACAGGAGGATGGCCGAGACCAGGCCGCCGTCCTGGCCCCGCTCGTGGAGCTCGGGATCGGTGGCTCGGGCCAGCAGGACGTCGCCGGCGACGCCGGCCATCTCGTCGGGCTCCCGGGTGCGCCCGAACATGAGGTCGTCGATCTCGGGCTCCCAGTCGCGGAAGCGGGGGCATGCCCGGGTGCAGCTGGTGCAGCCCCGGCGGCCGTGCCCGCAGTCGGCTGGGCCGAGCTCGGCTTCGAGGTGGTAGGGCCGGTACACGCCGCCGGCGGCGTCGTAGCCGAGCACGTCGTGGGGGCAGGCGATCACGCAGGCCGCGCAGCCCGTGCACAGGCCCGAGGTCACCACCTCGTCGAACAACTCGAGCCACTGAGCCCGCCAGCGCTCGCGGGCCGGGCGTGCCTCAGGGACGGCAAGGGGCTCGGGGGGGACCATGAGCCGACAGTACCGGCGCCGGCCGGCAGGTCCGACGGGCGCTTGTCGAGAGCAGGGCCCGAAGGCGGGGAGACCGCCGCCTATCGGGCGGGCGCCGCCTGGCACGGCACCCGGGCCGCTCCGAGCCGGCGCCCAGCCGGTAGCTTGGCCAGAAGGGAAGGACCGATTGGAGGAGGTTTCCCATGGCTCTTGCCCGGTGTACCCTCGGCAATGCCGATATGCCGACACTGCGCCGCTGAAGGTGTGGGCCTCCGGAGCCGGTAGGGGCCGAGACGTGGGACCTGCCATGCGTGCCGAGGCATCGGTGGGCTGGGGACCGGCGCTCCGCCGGGGCCCCGGTCGCGCCCTCGCCACCGTCGCCGCGCTGTTGCCGTCCTGGTGGGAGCCGCCCACGCCGGCGCGGCGCCGGCGGTGCACGCCGCCGCGGTGGCAGCCCCCGCCGGTGCCTACGTCCCAGTCGGTCCGATCCGGGTCACCGACACCCGGGCGGCGAGCGGTGAGCCCAACGCCGGCAAGACCCTCGGCCCCGCCGGCAGTGTCAGCGTCGGCCTGGAATCCCTGGTACCTGCCACGGCCACCGCCGTGGCCCTGTCGGTCACGGCCGTTGACGGCACCACCAGAGGGTTCCTCAGGGTCCTGCCCGCCGGTTCGCCCCCGGGCGGGTCCACCTCGGCTGTCAACTACGCCGCCGGCCGCCCTGGCTGCAACGTCGCTGGCTGCGTAGTGGCCAACCTGGTCCTCACCGCACTTGGGCCAGGGGGGGTGACCGTGCAAAACGGCGGGACGACTACCGGGACCGTCGACGTGGTCGTCGACCTCGAGGGCTACTTCGACCCGACCGGCGCCACCACGTCCGGCGCCGGCCACTTCTACCCCCTGGCACCGGCGCGAGTGGCCGACACCCGTTGCCGCGACAGCCCGGCGCCGCCCGCAGGCCCGTGTGCCGGCCAGACCCTCCCCGGCTCCGGCGCCCTCGGTGCCAACCAGAGCTTCGACCTGGTCGTGGCCGGCCAGGGCGGTGTTCCCAGCACTGGCGTGGCTGCCGTGGTCGTGCAGCTCACGGCCACGGACACCACAGCGCCCGGCTACCTGACCGCGTTCGCCAGCGGTTCGGCGCCCCCGCTCGCCTCCAACGTCAACTTCGGGGCCCGCCAGTCAACCTCGACGCGTGCCATCGTCGCGGTGGGGGCCAACGGGGCCATCACCATCCGCAACAGCTCAGGCAGCACAGACGTGGTGGTCGACGTGGACGGCTACTTCTCGACGGGGGCGGGATCGCCGGCGGCCGGGTCACTCTTCACCCCGGTGCCCCCGGCCCGCTTGGTCGACACCCGGATCGTCTCGGCGGTGGGCATCCCCCCCGACACCAGCGGCCCCCTCCTGGTCGCCGGCAGGGCCGGCATCGCCGCGGCGACCAACGGGGGCTCGACTGCGGTGGTGCTCAACGTGACTGAGGCCTCGGCCACCGCGACGGGATACCTGACCGTAACCCCGACGGTGACCACCCCGCCGGCGGTCACCTCCGACCTCAACTTCGGGGCCGCCGGCATCCGGGCCAATGCCGATCTGGCCGGTCTGGATGCCACGGGGAGCATCAGCATCTACAACTACGCGGGCGACACCCAGGTGGTGGTAGACGCCTTCGGCTACTTCGCCGCGGTGCCGAACCCGCCCCTGACCGTCACACTGTCGCCCGGCAGCGGCCGGGCTGGCAGCACCGTCATCGTCACCGCCACCAGCTCGGCCACGGTGACCGCCCTCGGGGTCACCGGCTGCGGGCTGACCGCGGTGGCGGGCACACCCGGCGCCGGCGCCGGCACCTTCAGCTTCACCATCCTGGCCGTCGAGCCCGCCGGGCCGTGCTCGCTCACCTTCGCCGGCATCGTGAACGGCGGCCAGTTGACGGCGGTGGCCACGGCTGTCTTTACGGTGACGCCCACCAACCAGAGCTACACGGTTACCCCGGGCACACCCCAGAACGTGATCGTGAGCACGACGGGCACCGGTGGCCCGAGCGACACCCAGGGCCGCATCGCCTACACCGCTACCGGTCTGGGCACGACGGCGGTGGACATCGAGCTGTTCCAGGCCGGCACGGTCACCGACAGCAACGGAAGCTATAGCTTTGCCAGCTCCGCTGGAGTCGCCCGCCCGGGCGCCGTGGCGTCGGCGGTCACCGCCGTCGACGGAACGCCCCGTACGCCGCCCGCCGCCCTGGCAACAGACGTCACGCCGGTCAGCGGGCAGGTGACCTTCACGGTGGACAGCACGACCGCCGAGTCGGATTACCCGGTCGTCTTCGCCAAGGCCAGCGGCAACGACAACCTGGCCGTCGACCCTGGCGGCAGCCCCACTCAGAGCTTCGGCGTGGGAGGCCTCGCCGTCTGGAACGCCCCCGCCGCACTGTCCGGCACCTACGTCGCTCAGACCGTGTCGTCGGTGGACCCGGCGAAGGCTACGTTCGAGGCCGGTAGCATGGCCGGCGGCCCCCCCACGTCGACCTTCAGCTACGACCAGCCGAGCAGTTCCTACACCTACGGCGCCGGTCCGACACTCGACCTCAGCGAGGCGACGTTCGCCTCGTACCTGAGCTCTGGCGACGTCGTGAACGCGGTGTACAACGCCGCCGGCCCCTCGTCGTTCACGCTGACCAAGGACGTCCCCGCCGCCCCCGCACGCCTGGCCGCCTCCTTCAGCCCGTTGCCCGCCGGGGTGATCCTTACCTGGATCGGGCCGGGGAACCCGGACGTGGCGAGCTACACCGTCGAGCGGGCCGACGTGATCCTCCCGGTCCACCTCAACTTCGGCAGTGTGGGGCCCTTCTCGGCCATAACGGGGGGCTCGGGCCAGCCGGCCAATCCGACGGTGACTACGTTCACCGACATCGGCGCCACCTCGGGCAGCACCTACCGCTACGAGGTGGTAGCCAACGGCAGCGGCGCCAACGGTTCCGGGCCCGCCTCGGCAACGGCTCAGGCCACCGTGCCTTGACGCCCGGCCACCCCTCGTCGCCGCGCCCAGCGTGGAGAGGAGTTGGCTGGAGCGGAGGTCGTTGGCTGGACTAGGGTGGCTCCTCAGTGGGCTCGCTGATAAAGAAGCGCAGGAAGCGCATGCGCAAGAAGAAGCACAAGAAGATGCTCAAGGCGACCCGCTGGCAGCGTCGCGCCGGCCGGTAGCGCCAGCAGCGGCGCCGGCCGCCTAGCACCGGCGCCGGCGCACTCACACCGTCGTCGGGCGCACCACCAGACGCCCGTCCCCTGGATAGGCCCCCCGGACCCACCACGTCGAGCCACTGCCAGCCAGGACCGGCACCTCGCCGGTCGCCTCACCCAGTCGTGCCCGCCACGCCCGCAGGCGGGGCTCTACGACGAGGGCGGCGGGCTCCAGGTCGTTGGGACCATCGCCCGGCGGCCCCCCCAGGTCGTCCCACGCCTGGTAGACCGCCGCGGTCGGCACCCCGAACGGGGGGATCAGCAGGGTGAAGGCCTGGCCCGCCACCTCCTCGTAGTCGAGGGCCTGGACCACCTCACCAACCCCGGTGACCCGGGCCCGCCCGCCGACCAGGCAAAACGGTACGTCGGCGCCGAGCCGGGCGGCGGCGACCACGTCGGTCCAGCCCGCCCAGCGCAGGATGGCGGCGGCGTCGGCCGACCCGCCGCCCAGGCCCCCGCCGGCGGGGATGCGCTTGACGAGCCGGACCGAGGCCCGCCGGCCGGACACGTCGAGGGCCCGGCGCACGAGGTTGCCGTCGCCGGGCGGTAACGCGCCAA
>JBOGGP010000181.1:0-5501 GCA_050744105.1 Acidimicrobiales bacterium | reverse complement strand
GCCCCGGCCGGCCCGCCGGCCCCGCCGGGGCGCCCCGGTAAAGCTGCTGGTGCGGGTCGACCACGACGCCCTCCTGCGGGGCGTGGCGCTCCAGGGCGAGACCTGCGAGCTGGTCGGCTACGGCCCCGTTCCCGTCTCGGTGGTCCGCGACCTGGCGGGCACGGGCGACCCCTTCGTGGCCGCCATCCTGACCAGGGCCAGGCAGGTCACCGGGGTTGCCCACCTCGGCCGGCGGGCCACCGCCCACCAGACCAGCGCCCTCGAGTGGCTCTACCCCAGCTGCGCGGCCGAGGGCTGCGCCACCCAGGCCCACCTCCAGATCGACCACCGGGAGGACTGGGCGGCCACCCACCTCACCGTCTTCGACCACCTCGACCGGCTGTGCGCCTTCCACCACGGCCTGAAGACCAGGGACAGCTGGGCCCTGGTGGCCGGCAGCGGCAAGCGCCCATTCGTGGACCCCGCCGACCCCCGCCACCCCCGCCACCACGCCGCGCCGGCGCCCAGTCCCGCCGGGCCATCCGACCAGCGCACCTCGCCGGCACCCGGTCCCACCCCGCCGGCACCCGGTCCCACCCCGCCGGCGGCCAGGCCCGAGCACCGACCACCGCCGGCGGCGAGGCCGCCCGGGCCTCGCCAGACCGACGACCGGGCCCCGCCCGGGGAGGCGGCATGAGTGACCGACTAGAGACGACGTGCCCACCGGCAACCTCGGCCTCCTCGTCGCTCCGGAGTGAGCCAGGCCTACCTGGGACTTGTCAACCCGACGACGCGCCAGGTTGGTCGGCGATGGCACCCTCGGCAGGGCGCCAGATCGGAGCCAGGAGACTCGCCTTGGTCACTCAGTGGCCCTTCCTCGGGGCTCGGGGGGGAGGACTCGAACCTCCAACGGCAGGGCCAGAACCTGCTGTGTTGCCGATTACACCACCCCCGAAGGACGGACTTGAGACTACCCCAGCCGGCGCCGGCCGGCGGCCAGGCGGGCGATGGTGCGCTCACGGCCGAGCACCACCAGCGACTCGAAAAGGGGGGGGCCCACCGAGCGGCCGGTGACGGCCAGGCGCACCGGGCCCTGGGCCTTGGCCAGCTGGCGGACGCCAGCCCGCTCCCCGGCTTCGGCGGTGGCCGCCCGAAGGGCGTCGGCGCTCCACTCGCAGCCGGCGTAGATCTCGGCGGCGGCGTCGAGCACGGCCCCGAACTCGGGCAGCCGGCGCAGCCCGGCGCTCCAGTCACCCTCGTCAACGACAGGACCGGGGAGAAAGAGGAAGTCGGTCATGGCGAAGACCTCCCCCAACGTGCGAGCCCTCTCCTGCACCAGGTCGGCTACCGGCTCCCAGCGAGCCGTCAACCACTCCCCGCTGCGGGAGACGAAGTCGGCCGGGTCCAGGGCTCGCATGTAGTCGGCATTGATCGAGCGCATCTTGGCCTCGTCGAAGATGGCGCCGGCGCTCTTGACGTCGGCCAGCGAGAAGGCGGCGACCGTGTCTCCGAGGGAGAGGATCTCCCGGTCCCCCGACGGCGACCAGCCGAGCAGGGACAGGTAGTTGCGCACCGCCTCGGGCAGGTAGCCCTCGTCCCGGTAGTCCTCGACGGCCACCCGGTCCCGGCGCTTGGACAGCTTCTTGCGGGTCGGGCTGAGCAGCAGCGGCAGGTGGGCGAAGGTCGGGAGGACTCCGTAGCCGAGGGCCTCCCACAACAGGATGTACTTCGGCGTGTTTGGCACGTGGTCCTCGCCCCGGATCACGTGGGAGATGGCCATGTCGGCGTCGTCGACCACGTTGGCCAGGAGGAACAGGGGGGCTCCGTTGGACTTGCGGATCCCGAAGTCCTCGATCACCGCGTTGGCGGTGGAGACCTCACCCCGCACGACGTCGGCGAAGGCCGTAACCCCGCTGTCGGGCGTGCGAAAGCGCAGGAGGCGCCCCGGGATGACGTCGAGGCCCCGGTCCCGGCAGTAGCCGTCGTAGCCGGGCGGGCCCCCCCGGGCCCGGGCCCGGGCCGCCACTGCGTCGGGGCCGCAGTCACAGGCATACACCGCTCCGGCGGCGACCAGCTTGGCCACGGCGCCGGCGTACAGCCCCGAGCGCTGGGACTGGTAGTAGGGCCCCTCGTCCCAGTCCAGGCCCAGCCACGTCAGGGCCCGCAGGATGCCGGCGGTGTGGGCGGCCACGTTGCGGGCGCTGTCGGTGTCCTCGATGCGCAGGACGAACGTCCCCGCCTGCTGGCGGGCGAAGAGCCAGTTGAACAGGGCCGCTCGGGCCGTGCCGACGTGGAAGTACCCGGTGGGCGATGGCGCGATGCGGACGCGGGGCCCGGACACCGCCTCAGGCTAGTGCTAGTGTTACCGCTGGTCGCCCGTGCTGGTCGCCGGTACTGGTGCTCAGCTGGCCAGGAGGTCGTGGGCATCGCTGCCCACCAGGTGCCGGCGCAGCTTGGCCAGAGCGTCACGCTCGATGCGGCGAACCCGCTCGGCAGTGAGGCCCAGCAGCTCGCCGACCTCGCCCTGGGTGCGGGGCTCGCCCCGGTCAAGGCCGTACCGCAGCCACAGCACCTGGCGCTCGTCGTCGTCCAGCGTGGAGAGGAACGACTCGATATGGGCGGCCAGAAGGCCGCTAGACACCTGCTCGAAGGGCGAGGCGGCCGAGTGGTTGACCACCAGGTCTCCGAGGCTGGTGTCGCCGTCCTCGCCAACGGCCACGTCCAGGCTCACCGGGTCGGCGTCGTAGCGCAGCAACTCGGCCAGGGCCACCTCGGTGGTGTCCAGGGCGGCGGCCAGCTCGGCCAGGGTGGGAGGCCTGCCTCCCTTGGCCTCAAGCTCGGCCTGGAGGCGGCGGGCCCGGCGGATCTCGTCGCCGACGTGGGCGGGCACCCGCACCGTGTGGGCCGTGTTCTCGATGGCCCGGCCGATGGCCTGGCGGATCCACCAGGTGGCGTAGGTGGAGAACTTGAACCCCTTGCGCCAGTCGAACTTCTCGACGGCGTGGATGAGGCCCAGGTTGCCCTCCTGGATCAGGTCGCCCAGGGGCAGGCCCGACCACTGGTACTTACGAGCCACCGAGACGACCAGGCGCAGGTTGGAGTTGATGAACTCGACGGTGGCGGCGTCTGCCGCCCTGACCCGCGCCGACAGCTCCCGGCGCTCCCGGGGGCCGACAGCGACATCCCCGCCCAACGCCGCCCGGGCACCCTGGCCCTCCTGGATGATCTGGCCCAGGCGCATCTCGTCGGCCTTGGTCAGCAGCGGGAAGCTCCCCGCCTCGTCGAGGTAGAGGCCGAGCAGGTCGGGGCCGGCGCCGGCGGTGGCGCGGGATGCGGGCGGGCGGGTTCGGGAGGGAGGGCGCTCTTCAGCCATTACGAGAGAAATAACACGGGCGTGACCGCGCGCATTCCCTACCCATCGGGCGGCCCGCCCACTCGGGACGTCTGGGCCGGCCGGGCCCGGGGTAGAGGGTCGCCATGGACGACCGTATCCTGGTTGAGCAGATCGATGCCCTGATGTCCGAGGAGCACCGCCTGGAGCGGGACCACGACGGGGAGGTGGGGCCGGCGGACCGGACCCGGCTGGACACCATCGGCGTCCAGCTCGACCAGTGCTGGGACCTGCTCCGCCAACGCCGGGCCCGGCGCGACGCCGGCCTCGACCCCGACCAGGCCCGGGTCCGGCCGGCTGAGGTCGTCGAGCGCTACGCCCAGTAGCCCCCGTCCTGCCGTACCCCCGGCCCGGTACCCTCAGGGGGTGAGGCGGATCGGGGGGTGACCCAGACGGCCGACGCCGTCGTCGTGGGCGCCGGCCACCACGGGCTGGTGGCCGCCAACATCCTGGCCGACCACGGCTGGGACGTGGTCGTCCTGGAGGCGGCCGATGCCCCCGGGGGGGCGGTCCGCACCGGGGAACTGACCCGGCCCGGCTTCCACCACGACCACTTCAGCAGCTTCTACCCTCTCGGGGCCGCCTCCCCGGTCCTTGCCGGCCTGCACCTGGAGGACCACGGCCTGCGCTGGCGACGGGCCCCCATCGCCCTGGCCAACCCCACGCCGGCCGGGCCGACGGCGGTGATCTCCACCGACATCGAGGTCACCGCCGCCTCCCTCGACGCCTTCGCGGCGGGGGACGGCGGGGCGTGGAGGGCCATGTTCGGCCGTTGGATGGCGCTGCACCCCCACCTGGTGGCGACGCTGATGGCGCCGTTCCCCCCGCTGCGGGCGGCCGTCCCGCTCGTAGCCCGGCTGCTGGCCGCCGGCGGCCCTCAGGAGCCGGCCCGCTTCGCCCGCTTCGCCTTGCTGCCGGCCCGGCGCCTGGGCGAGGAGCACTTCGCCGGCGCCGGCGCCCGCCTGCTGATCGCCGGCAACGCCGGGCACACCGACGTCGGCCCCGACAGCGCCGGCAGCGGGATGTACGGGTGGCTGCTGGCCATGCTCGCCCAGCATGTCGGCTTCCCTGTCCCCGAAGGGGGCGCCGGCCGCCTCACCGACGCCCTGGTGGCCCGCATGGTGTCGCGGGGGGCCCAGCTGCGCTGCGGGGAGCGGGTGGTCGCCATCGACGTGGAGGGTGGACGGGCGACGGGCGCCCGCACGGCGGGGGGGACCACGGTCCGGGCCAGGCGCGCCGTGCTTGCCGACGTGGCCGCCCCTGCCCTGCTCGGCGGCCTGGTCGGCCCCGAGCACCTGCCGGCGTCGACCGTCCGGGACGTGGCCCGCTTCGAGTGGGACGCGGCGACCGTCAAGGTCGACTGGGCACTGTCGGAGCCGATCCCCTGGAGCGACGACCAGTGCCGGCGGGCGGGGACCGTACACCTGGCCGACAGCGTCGACCACCTCGCCGACGTGGCCAACGCCGTGGCCACCGGGCGAGTCCCCCACCCGCTGTTCTGCGTCGTCGGCCAGCAGTCGATGACCGATCCGACCCGCATGCCCACTGGCACCGAGACGGCCTGGGCCTACGCCCACCTGCCCCGGCGGCCGAGGGCACCCCTCGACCTGGACGGGGTCGTCGCCACGGTGGAGCGACGGATCGAGGCCCTCGCCCCCGGCTTTGCCGGCCTGGTCCTCGGCCGCCACGTCTTCACCCCGGCCCGGATGGAGGATGCCGACGCCAACCTGGTGGGAGGCGCGGTGTCGGGGGGCACGTCCCGGCTGCACCAGCAGGCGGTGTGGCGGCCGGTGCCCGGCCAGGGCCGGGCGACCACGCCCGTCGCCGGCCTCTTCCTGGCCTCGGCGTCGGCCCACCCCGGCGGAGGAGTGCACGGCGCCTGCGGGGCCAACGCCGCCCGGGCCGCCCTGGCCCACAGCCGGCGGCACCCCCGGCGGCGACCCTGGTGAACCGAGATCATTGGGGAGCGGGATGCGCAAAGATGCGGCTCACCTCGGAGGCATCACCGTTCCGAAATCTGTCTCATCTGTCACTTTCGACGAGCACCGGCTTCGGAGCCACCTGTTGCCGGGTGGCGGTGACGGTCCTATCCGGCCCGGATGGGCCGGTGCCGTCCTGACGGTTCTCCGAG
>JBOGGP010000180.1:0-5513 GCA_050744105.1 Acidimicrobiales bacterium | reverse complement strand
GCCTCGACCTCGACCTCGATGTGGACATTCGGCGGGGTACGGCGGTGTGGGCCGGCGATGCTACCGGCGGCCCGCGCCAGACCCGGGAGGTCAGGCGACAGGCTCGAAGACCTCGGCCGCAGGACGCTGCAGCACGGCGGCGGCGAGCTGCGCCTTCATCACCGTGAGCCGCTCCTCCCCTTCCGGGCTGCGCGGCGAGGCCCCGGCGAGGGAGACGAACTCCTCGGAGACCAGGCCCCCTTTCACCACCACTGCCGCCACCCGGTCGTCGTGGCGCACGCGGAAGAAGAAAGGGGCCGCCACCGGCCCCCGCTCGGCGCGTTGCCAGGCCGGGTCGACGTGGTAGCGACCGTCGGTCACGGCCCGTGTCACCAGCTCGAAGGCGTCGCGTCCCCCCGGGCCGGCGAATGCCGTCTCCACGCTGATCCGGCGCCGCTGGGGCGGTCCGGCGGGGGAGATCATGGGAAAGGTGAGGCGCATGGCCTGGTATGCCAGGGCCACCCCGGCCGGGCTGCCGGGGCCGCTGAAGCGCAGCATGTCGTCGAAGGAGAACGCCACCAGGACGTCCCCGTCGACCACCAGGACGGGGCCGTCGAGGCGCACCTCAGGCGGGCCCGATCGACGACACGACCTCGTCGATCGGTGCCACCGCCCCCACGTAGAAGGGCCCGAACTCGGCGTACCGGGCCGAGCCCTCGTCGTAGCGCATGGTGTAGACCACTTCCTTGACGTCCTCTGGCGTGCGGGCGAACAGGGTCACCCCCCACTCGAAGGCGTCGAGGCCGGTGGAGCCGGTGACAACCTGCACGACCCGCCCGGCGAAGGTGCGGCCGGTCGTCCCGTGCCCCGTCATCATCCGCTGGCGCTCCTCGTAGGGCTGCTCGTACCAGTTGGCGCCGACCCATCGCCGCTTGGACATGGGGTAGAAGCAGAACGCCCGCAGGCCCTCGGGCGGCAGCCTCGGGTACAGCCGGGGCTGCTTCATGTCGTCGGGCATGCCCTTGGCGTACTCGCTCACCTCCGTGAGCGATAGGTACGAGTCGGCCACCACGGCGCCGGCGTCCACCACGGCGGTCTGCACGGCCCGCAGGCGCCACAGGTCGGCGGCCAGGACCATCACGCCGAAGTCGGCCTTGTGGCCGACGAGGCAGAAGGTGACCACCTGGACGTCGTCGGGCGCTCCAGCCTCCTTGACGGCGGCCACCACGGCCTCCCGGCCGGCGGAGGGGCCGAGCCGCAGGAACAGGTGCAGGACCAGCCAGCCGGTGGCGGGGCAGAGGGGCTCGGGCATGGCCACAGACTACGGCGCCATCGACCCAGTGCCCCCCGAAGCCGGCAAGGGCACTAGTCGGCGGCCGCCCACGCCGGTTGGACGTCGCCGGCCGGGGCCTCGGGCGGGTCGGCTCCGGCCCATGGCCACGGATCGGCGTCCGCCCACAGCTGCTCCAGGTCGTAAAACCTCCGGGCCTCGTCGCCGAAGACGTGGACCACGAAGTCGCCGAAGTCCATCAGCACCCAGCGGGCGTCGTCGAGACCCTCGATGCGCAGCGGCGGCGGGCCACCGGCCGCCTTGACGGCGTCCTCCACCGCCTCGGTGATGGCGCGAACCTGCCTGGCACTGGCTCCGCCGGTGATGACGAAGGCGTCGGTGATGGCGAGGAGGTGGCCCACGCCGAGGATCACGGTGTCGGAGCCGTTCTTGGACGACGCGGCGCGCGCCGCTGTCGCGCACCACTCCCGGACCTGGTCCTCGGTGGTCTCCCTCCTCACCGGGCCGGTGCCGTTCGGACTGCCCCCACACCCAGGGCACCGGGGTGGACCGGGCTGGCACTGCTGTCCAGCCACTGCAGGCCGAGCAGCACCAGGGTGGCGGCCAGGGCGGCCACGAGGACAGCCGCGGCCAGGAGCTGTTCTCGGGCCAGGCGCCGGCGGGCCAGGCGCCGGTGACGCCGGCCAGCGATCCGCTCGGTGGCTGGCGGGGGGGCCGGCCGCTCGGTGGCTGGCGGGGGGGCAGCGCTAGCAGGTACGCCGGCAACGGGCCGCCCTGACCTGGATCGGCGCCCGGTCACGCTCACCGGGTGGTCGTGCCCAGGTGTGCCGTGGCGTGCCGTGGGGTCATCTAACCCCCAGCGTACAGCCCTCGGGCTCGCAGGACACGGACCGCGGCGTCGGGCACGAGGTAGTCGAACGGGCGCCCGTCGACGGCCCGGGCCCGCAGGTCGGTGCTCGAGATCTCGAGGTTTGGCACGGTGACCTCCTCCACCCGCCACCCCTCCCGGCGCAGGCCGCGGGGGGGACCCGCCCCGGGCCGGTTGACGACCACCAGGGTGGCCCGCTGCTGGACCTCTTCGAGGCGCTCCCAGGTGGCCAGCTCGGAGGCCACGTCCCAGCCCACCACCAGGAAGAGGTGCGCCCGTGGGCGTTCGGCGGCCAGCTCGGCCAGGGTGTCAGCCGTGTACGACTCGCCCCCCCGGTCGATCTCCGACCGCCCCGCCTCCAAGCCGTCCACGTCCCCGACGGCGGCATCGACCATGGCGAAGCGGTCCTCGGCCGAGCTGACGGCGCGCCCGCCCGTCTTCTGCCAGGGCAGGTTGGCCACCATCATGACCACGCGGTCCAGGTGCAGGGCGTGCTTGACGTTGACGGCGGCCACCAGGTGGCCGACGTGGATTGGGTCGAAGGTGCCCCCGAACAAACCTGTGCGCTCACCCCCTGCCGGGCCCATTGGCAGGCCACCCTAAGCGCGCCGGCTGCGCCGGTCCGGGGACCGGCAAAGCGCATTGCGGTACGGTCAGGCATCGGCCACGCTGGTGCCATGGCCGAAGACGGTTTGACGCGCCCGGGCTGGACCCCGGGCAGCTGGCAGGACATGGCCGCTCTCCAGCAGCCCGACTGGCCCGACGCCGGCGCCTTGGCCTCTGCCCTCAAGAGGCTGTCGGTGCTTCCCCCTCTCGTCTTCGCCGGCGAGGCCCGAGCCCTGCAGCGTTCGATGGCCGAGGTCGCCGCCGGGCGGGCCTTCCTCCTTCAGGCCGGTGACTGCGCCGAGAGCTTCGCCGACTTCACCGCCGACACCATTCGCGACAAGCTCAAGGTCATCCTGCAGATGGCCGTCGTGCTCACCTACGGCGCCGGCGTCCCGGTAGTCAAGCTCGGCCGCATCGCCGGCCAGTTTGCCAAGCCTCGCTCCGCTCCCACCGAACGCGTCGGCGGGGTGGACCTGCCGTGCTTCCGGGGTCACATGGTCAACGACGACGCCCCCACCCCCGAGGCCCGCGTCCCCGACCCCAGCCGGCTTCTGGCCGCATACCACCAGTCGGCGTCGACGCTCAACCTGCTCCGGGCCTTCACCAAGGGGGGTTTCGCCGACCTGGCCCAGGTACACACCTGGAACCAGGAGTTCGTCGCCACCAGCCGCGGCGGCCAGCGCTACGAGCTCATCGCCGGGGAGATCGAGCGCGCCCTGCGCTTCATGCGGGCGTGCGGGATCGACCTGCGGGTCGAGGAGACCCTTCACCAGGTCGACTTCTGGACCAGCCACGAGGCGCTGATCCTCGGCTACGAGGAGGCCATGACCCGGCGCGACTCGCTGACCGGAGACTGGTACGACACGTCGGCTCACCTGCTCTGGGTCGGGGAGCGCACCCGCCAGCCGGGCGGGGCCCACCTCGAGTTCCTCTCGGGGATATCCAACCCGGTGGGAGCCAAGATCGGCCCGGGCGCCTCGGTCAGCGACGTGCTGGCCCTGTGCCAGGCCCTCGATCCCGACCGCACCCCCGGCCGCCTCCTGCTGGTGTCCCGCATGGGCGCCGGCCAGGTCAGCCGCACCCTGCCGGCCCTGCTCAGGGCGGTGCGGGCCGCCGGCCACCCGGTCGTCTGGACCTGCGACCCCATGCATGGCAACACCTTCACCAGCCCCACCGGGCGCAAGACCCGGCACCTCGACCACGTGCTGGCCGAGATCAGCGACTTTTTCACGGTATGCCGGGCCGAGGGAGTGTGGCCCGGCGGGGTGCACGTGGAGCTCACCGGCGACAACGTCACCGAGTGCCTGGGGGGCACCGAGGAGATCGCCGAGGACCAACTCGAGCTGCGCTACACCACCACCTGCGATCCCCGCCTCAACGGTCGCCAGTCGCTGGACCTGGCCTTCCAAGTCGCCGAACTGCTGCGCGCCTGAGACGGCCGGCGGGTGGAGCGCCGGCGGGGCCGGCCGGCGGGTGTAGCGCCGGCGGGGCGGGCGCCGGCGGGTCGGGCGCCGGCGGGTCGGGCGCCGGCGGGGCGGGTCGGCGCCTCTCCCCCTTCGAGAGATTTGGACGGATCCAGCCGTTTGGACGTTTTCGACCGTATTCCGGGACTATCCGTCCAAACGGTTGGATCCGTCCAAATCTCTCTAGCACGGGGTGGCTAGTACTACATGACAATATATGGTATACTCTCAGTTCGGTGGCTATTGCGTCCAACGTCGACCTCCACCGGTGGATGCGCGCCCACCACGGCGTCATCAGTGACGGTCAGGCCAGAGCACTCGGGGCCACCGGCCCCCAGATCCGGCGGCTGCTGGCCCGGGGAACGTGGCGCCGAGCCCGCACCGGCGTCTACGTCCCGGCCGGCGAGCCCGACTCGCCCCTCTTGAGCCACGCCACCGCCCTGGCCGGGGCCGGCGCGGGTGCGATCCTGTCGCACCGGTCGGCGGCGTGGCTCTGGGACCTCGTCGACGAGGCCCCGAGCCGGATCGAGCTCACGGTGCCGGCCGGCCGCAGGCCACGGCTTGCCGGCGTCACCGTCCACCGGCGCCAGCAGTCACCACGGCCCGTCAGCAGGCGCGGTCTGGCAGTCACCGACCCGGACCGCACCTTGTTGGATTTCGCCTGCTCGGCGACGCCCCTTGCCCTCAGCCAGGCGGTCGACCGCGCCATCACCGGCCAGCGCGCCCTGACCAGCCTGGCCCGGCTTCAACATGTGATCGCCGGCCCTCCGCCGATCCCGGGCGGCCTCCGGCCCGCCGGCGTCGGCGTGCTTCGCGACACCCTGTGCGAGCACGGCTACGGGGGGGCGCCGGCGCCGAGCGTCCTCGAGGCCAGGATGTCTCGCCTGTTCCGCCGCGAGAGGGTCCCCCTGCCCCAGGCCCAGGTCGAGCTGGCGCTGCCCGCCGGCGCGCTGCCCGCCGGCGCGCTGCCCGCCGGCGACACTGCTGATGGTGGCGAAGCGGGCCGGTACCGCCTCGACTACGCCTGGCCTCACGTAAAGCTCGCCGTCGAGGTCAACGGCTACGCCTGGCATCACACGCCAGACCATGCCCGCCACGATCACGCCCGCCACAACCGGCTGCAAGCATCGGGGTGGACCGTCCTGGTCTACACGTGGAAGGACGTCGTCGAGGATGGCCACCGGGTGGCGACCGAGATCATGGCCCACCTCCGCCGCCTGGCCGCCTGACCAGCCCCGCCGGCGCCGGCCCCGCCGACACCCCAGCCCCGCCGGCGCCGGCCCCGCCGACACCCCAGCCCCGCCGG
>JBOGGP010000179.1:0-5542 GCA_050744105.1 Acidimicrobiales bacterium | reverse complement strand
CCCGGTGACCGGTGCCCCGGTGACCGGTGACCCGGTGACCGGTGACCCGGTGACCCCGGGGGCACACGGCCCGGCACCAGGGGAGGGGGCGGGGCGGCGTCGGGGCCTGGGCGCCGCCCGGGTGACGCGCGCCGTGGCCCTCGCCCTTTGCCTGGCCGGTCTGGCCGCATTCGTGGTCCAGGGCGCCAACCGGCCCGCCGACCCCCGCATCGCCCCCTCCTCCCCGCTGGTGCCGTCGAGCCGGCTCCCCGGCTTCCCCGAGGTGGCCTTCAGCATCACTCCCGCCCCCGGCCCCGCCGGGACGTCGGCCGGCGGCGGCCTGCGGGCCCGCTGCGGGGTGCTGGCCTCCACCCCGGCCCAGCGGGAGACAGGCCTCATGGGACGCCGCGACCTGGCCGGCTACGCCGGGATGGTGTTCTCCTTCGCCAGCCCCACCCGTACCTACTTCTACATGAAGGACACCCCACTTCCCCTGTCCATCGCCTGGTGGGGCGCCGGCGGCGGTTTCGTCGGCTCCGCCGACATGGCCCCCTGCGCACCGGCGGCGGCCGCCTGTCCCCTCTACCGCCCGGCCGGGCCCTACGTGCTCGCCCTGGAGGTGCCCCAGGGCCGGCTGGCATCACTCGGGGCCGGCCCCGGTGCCCATCTCGCCCTGGATGGCCAGTGTATTCCATAGCTCGACGACATCGTAAATATCCTCTTGACTAACTTGGCGTTGCCGGTCACACTGGTCGGGCATGACCAGTGCCGTCCCCGGCCACCCGGACGGGGAGTCGCCGACCTCCGCCAGGAGTGGGATACCATGGGCCAAGCACAGCTGTCCGATATCGAGCAGTCCCGCCGTCCGCCTGCCCGCGGCTGGCCGTCCTGCCGGCAACGACCCTGCTCCGGACCGTCCGGGGCCCCGTGCCTGGCCGCCGGGTCCACAGGGAGGTGGTGAGCCGCCATGCGGCCCTACGAAGTCATGGTCATCCTCGAAGCCAACCTGGAGGAGGACGTCATCCGTGGCACCCTCACCCGCGCCACCGAGTTGATCACGGCGCGGGGCGGGTCGCCGGGCCAGGTGGATCGCTGGGGCAAGCGTCGCCTGGCCTACGACATCGGGCACCGCGGTGAGGGTTACTACGCCCTCGTGGAGGCCAGTGCCTCCCCGGCCGCCATGGCCGAGCTCGACCGGATGCTCACCCTCGCCGACGAAGTGATCCGCCACAAGGTGATCCGGCTTCCCGACAGGGTCGCCGGGCGCCCGAGGCGCCCGGCCGTCGCCGACGGCGACGGTCAACCAACCCGGGCCACCAACGCGATCGGAGCGTGAAACAACCATGTCAAACGGCAACAACGTCAGCATCGTCGGCAACATGACCCGCGATCCTGAGCTGCGCTTCACCTCGACCGGCCAGGCCACCGTCAGCTTCGGGGTGGCGGTCAACCGGCGCTGGCAAAACCGCCAGAGCCAGGAGTGGGAGGAGGCCACCTCCTTCTTCGACGTGGTCTGCTGGGGCACCCTGGCCGAGAACGTGGCCCAGTCCCTGTCGCGGGGCTCGCGAGTCGTGGTCACCGGCCGCCTCGACCAGCGGTCCTGGGAGACCCCCGACGGCGACAAGCGCTCCAAGGTGGAGGTCACCGCCGACGAGGTGGCGCCCAGCCTGCGCTGGGCCAGCGTCACCATCTCCAAAAACGAGCGCCGCGGACCCGACGGTGCCGGCGATCACCCCCAGTCGTACCGGCCCGTGGCCAACGCGCCGGTGGCCAACGCGCCGGTGGCCGCCACCAGCGTCAGTGGCGCCGGGGCCGGCTACACCGACGACGAGCCCTTCTGATGTCGCCTGAGCCCGCCGCCGGCCGGGGGCGGTCCTGATGCGTGTGGTGCTGCGCCACGACCGGGACAAGCTGGGCAAGAGGGGCGACATCTGCGACGTGGCCGACGGCTACGCCCGCAACTTCCTCCTGCCCAAGGGCCTGGCCATCCCGGCCACCGCCGGCGTCTCCAGCCAGGCCAGCTCCATGCGGCGGGCCCGCGACCGCCGTGACGCCCGCGACCGGGAGGTGGCCGAGACCGTCGCCCGCACCCTGGTCCCCCTCGTGATCAGGGTCACGGCCAAGGCTGGCGCCGAGGGCAGGCTGTTCGGGTCGGTGACCAGCCAGGACGTGGTGGCGGCGGTGGCCGACCAGGCCCAGGTCGACCTCGACCGGCGCCGGCTGCACCTGGCGGAGCCGATCAAGACCATCGGGACACACGAGGTGCCGGTCAAGCTCCACTCCGACGTGGAGTTCCGCATCACCGTGGAGGTCAGCCGGGCCTGAGGCCCCGTCGCCGGCGGGAGCGGGCCGGGCCATGGGGGGGGTTACCGTCCCAGCCCCGCGCTAGACCTGGTGCCCGTGCCCGCTCCTGCCGCCCCACCGGGCGTCCACAGCCCCGCCGCCCTTATCCACCTCAAATCCTCGGGCAATCCCCAGACGAGTCCCCAGGCCGGGCAGCGATGCTAGGGGGGCACATGGTCCAGTCCCTCGACGAGGCTCGCCGCAGCCGGGCCGGCGCCAACCGGGTGCCCCCGCACAACCTGCCGGCGGAGCAGTCCCTGCTCGGCGCCATGCTGCTGTCACGCGACGCCATCGCCGCTGCCACCGAGCTCTGCGGCAGCGCCGACTTCTACAAGCCGGCTCACGGCCACGTCTACGACGCCATCACCTCCCTGTACGGCCAGGGCGAGCCGGCCGACCCGGTGACCGTGGCCGACGAGCTGCGCCGGGCCAACCTCCTCGACGCCATCGGCGGCATGGGCTCGCTGATCTCCCTCCAGGCCGACACGCCGGCCACCGCCAACGCCGGCCGCTACGCCCGCATCGTCGAGGAGCACGCCCTGCTGCGCCGGCTTATCGCCGTGGCCGGCGAGATCGCCGAGATCGGCTACTCGACCCCCGACGACGTCCAAGCCGCGGTGGACAGGGCCGAGGCCATGGTCTTCGAGGTGGCCGAGCGGCGGGTCACCGACAGCCTCCAACCCCTGCGGGTACTGCTGGGCGACACCCTGGACCGCCTCGAGGCCCTCTTCGGCCGGGGCGAGGCCATCACCGGGGTGCCCACCGGCTACATCGACGTAGACGAGCGGCTGTCGGGCCTGCAAAAGTCGTCGCTGGTCATCGTCGGCGCCCGGCCGGCCATGGGCAAGACCTCCTTCGCCCTGGGCATAGCCGCCCACGCCGCCATGGAGGCCCGGGTGCCGGTGCTGCTGTTCTCCCTCGAGATGAGCCACTCCGAGATCACCCAGCGCCTGCTGTGCGCCGAGGCCAAGGTGGAGGCCACCCGGATCCGCAACGGGCGCCTGGCCGACAGCGACTGGCCCAAGATCAGCCATGCCATCGCCCGGCTGGGCGAGGCGCCCATATTCGTCGACGACAACCCCAACCTCACCGTCATGGACATCCGGGGCAAGGCCCGCCGGCTCAAGAGCAGCGAGGGCGGCCTCGGCCTGATCATCGTCGACTACCTCCAGCTCATGACGGGCCGTCAGCGGGCGGAAAACCGCCAGGTCGAGATCTCCGAGATCAGCCGGGGGCTCAAGATCCTCGCACGCGAGCTGGAGGTGCCCGTAGTGGCCCTCTCCCAGCTGTCCCGCAACCTCGAGAGCCGGGGTGACAAGCGGCCCATGCTGGCCGACCTGCGCGAGAGCGGGTCGCTCGAGCAGGACAGCGACGTCGTGATGTTCATCTACCGGGACGAGGTGTACAACCCCGAGTCGGCCGACCGGGGCACGGCCGAGATCATCCTGGCCAAGCACCGCAACGGGCCCACCGGTTCCACCCAGCTGGCCTTTCTCGACCGCTTCACCCGCTTCGCCAACATGGCCCGCAACTGAGGGGCCGCCTGCGCCACGCCCCGGCCGGATCGACCGCCTGCGGCCCGTCGGAGCCGCGAGATCGGCTAAGCAGGGAGACCAGATGGCCTCCGGCTACCACGCCCAGGCACTGGCGCCCGACCAGGAGCAGTTCGAGACGCTGCACTCCTGGATCCGCGAGACGGTCCCCGACGGGGCCTCGGTGTGCGACGTAGGAGGAGGGGGCCACTTCCTGGACTTCCCGTCGCGCCTGCGCCCCTGGGCCGGACGCATCGTCGGGGTGGACCCCGACGCCGGCGTGGCGGCCCGCCCCTGGTACGACGAGGCTCACCAGGCCCTCCTCGAGCAGTGGGCGGTGACCACCTCAGAACGCTTCGACCTGGTCCTGTCCGTCTACGTGCTGGAGCACGTCGAGACCCCCGCCGCCTTCCTGCGGGCAGCCCGCTCCCTTCTGGCGCCGGGAGGGTCGATGTTCGGCATCACCCCCAACATCTGGCACTACTTCGGCCTGCTCACCACGGTGTCCATGCGCCTCGGCATCGAGGAGCGGGTGCTGCGCCGGGTCCGGCCCGACGCCCTGGTCGACGCCTACCACTTCCCGGTTCGCTACCGGATGAACAGCCTGCGGCGCCTGTCCCGGCTGGCCGGCGCCGCTGGGTTCTCCCGCTCCAGCTTCCGCTGCATCGAGGATCCGGGGATGTTCGTCACCTACTTCCCCGCCCGCCTGGGCTCGTTCCCCGCCCGGTACTCCGACCTGGTCCACCGCCTGGGCCGTCCCCAGCTGTTCGGCACCATCGTGTTCCGCCTCGACGCCTGACCCCGACCCCGTGACCCCGACCCCGGGGGCCCGACCGGCCCGGCCCCTCGTCTTGGGGCCGGGGGCGGGGCGGGGGGCCAAGGGCAGCCGGGTCGCTCAGCCCAGCCCGGCCAGTCGCCGCTCCAGCGCGGCCACCCGTTCCTCCAGGCGGCTCACCGCCCCCGCGGCGGTGAATGTCTCCCCCTCGGCCAGGTCGTGCACCAGGACGGCGTTGGCCCCGACCCGGCAGCCGGCGCCCACGGTCACCGGCCCGAGCACCTTGGCGCCGGCCCAGATCTCGCAGCCGTCGCCGATCGTCGGGGGACCGTCAGCGTAGCTCGGATCCCGGTAGCCACGACCGTTGCCGCCCAGGGTCACGCCGTGGAGCAAGGTGACGTCGCGCCCGATCCGGGTGCCCCGGGCGACGGTGAGCCCGCTGGTGTGCACCACCTTGAGGCCGCCCCCGATGTCGGCGCCGGGGTGGATGTCGGCGCCCGTCAAGGTGAGACTGGCCCGCCACACCAGCTCGGCCGACAGCTCGTGACCCCGCTCCCACAGCCAGTGGCCGGCCCGGTACATGGCGATGGCCAGCGGCCCGGGGCGGGTGACCACCCGGCGCAGGGCGCCCCGCCAGGACGGGCGCCCCCCGTAGGTGCCCCGTCCCGACAGCAACCGGTCCAGGTCACCCCGGATGCCGCCAGGCTGGCCCGGGGCCGGCTCCCCCGGGCCGGCGCCGGACCCGGGACCCGAGCCGGCCTGCACCCCGACGACGTGACCCCTCTTCACCGCTGCATTATGCCCTCGGGCGGCACGCGGCCCCGGCCTGCGGTGCTAGTTTTTGCCAACTGCATCGGCTCGGGCCGGAGCAGGGGACCGGTCCCTTCCCCGGGGGCGCCACCAATGACGGACC